>CAZAJW010000322.1:0-33558 GCA_964485485.1 uncultured Atribacterota bacterium
GGGTTATCAAAAAGCTCTTATTAGCAACCCAGCTATCGCTAGAGGACTCAATATACTAGAGGGAAAAATCACCTATAAACCGGTAGCAGATACTTTTGGCTTTAATTATTATCCATTCGATGAGCTGTATAAATAAAATAATCTTATTTTAATTAATGATAAAAAGACCCTTTTCTTTTTGAAGAAAAGGGTCTTTTTATCATTAAAACAATAATCTTTTACAAATATAGTTGTCTTTTTTCTAATTAGTACATTCCGCCTGGCATTCCGCCTGGCATTCCGCCTCCGCCTGGCATAGCTGGTGCTTCTTTCTTTTCTTCTGGTTTATCTGCAATCAAACATTCAGTAGTCAAAACCATTCCGGCTATACTGGCAGCATTTTGAAGAGCAGAACGTGTTACCTTAGTTGGGTCAACAATTCCTTTTTTAACCATGTCTACAAATTCACCTTCAGCAGCATCAAAACCTATTCCATTGTCTTTTCCTTTTAGCTTTTCTACAATAACAGAACCTTCATAACCAGCATTTTTTGCAATTTGTTTGGTAGGTTCTATTAATGCTTTGCTTATAATATTAACACCAACTTGTTCGTCACCCTTTAACTTATACTTCTCTAAAGCCGGGATAATATTTATTAATACTGTACCACCACCGGCAACAATACCCTCTTCAACTGCTGCCTTAGTGGCAGAAAGAGCGTCCTCTACTCTGTGTTTCTTTTCTTTTAGTTCAGTTTCTGTAGCTGCACCAACATTAATTACTGCAACACCACCGACTAACTTACCTAATCTTTCCTGGAGTTTTTCTTTGTCATAATCAGAAGTACTATCTTCAATTTGTGTCCTGATTTGGGCTTCTCTCTTTTTAATTTCTTCAACATTCCCCTTACCACCTACAATGATGGTTTCTTCTTTTGTTGCTTTTACTTGGTGGGCTGTTCCAAGCATAGCTACATCGGCATTTTCTAATTTTAAACCAACTTCCTCTGAAATAACCTGACCACCGGTTACTGCAGCAATGTCAGCTAACATTTCTTTTCTTCTATCACCAAATCCAGGTGCCTTAACTGCAACACAATTTAAAGTTCCTCTGATTTTATTAACTACTAAAGTTGCCAGAGCTTCGCCTTCAATATCTTCAGCGATAATAAATAATGGTTTACCCATTTGCGCTACTTTTTCTAAAATAGGGAGTAAACCTTTCATATTACTGATTTTAGTATCTGTAATCAAAATCAAAGGATCGTCCATTAAAGCTTCCATTCTTTCAGCATCGGTTACCATATATGGAGATATATATCCTTTATCAAATTGCATTCCTTCTACTACATCCAGGGTGGTACCCATTGTTTTAGACTCTTCAACAGTAATAACACCATCTTTGCCTACTTTTTCCATAGCATCTGCAATAATATTCCCAATCTCCCGGTCAGCTGCAGAAATAGAAGCAACGTTTGCAATAGATTCTTTATCTTTAATCTCGATACTTAATTTTTTTATTTCCTCAACTGCTTTTTCAACAGCCTTCTGAATTCCTTTTCTTAACATCATTGGATTGGCACCAGCAGCAACATTTCTTAAACCTTCATGAAGTATTTCTTGAGCTAATACAGTGGCAGTTGTTGTACCGTCACCAGCAATATCATTTGTCTTGGTCGCAACTTCTTTTACAAATTGAGCGCCCATATTTTCAAATGGATCCTCTACCTCAATTTCTCTGGCGATGGTTACCCCGTCATTTGTTATGGTAGGAGAACCATATTTTTTTTCCAATACTACGTTCCTACCTTTTGGCCCTAAGGTAATTTTAACACTATCAGCTAACTTATCAGCACCCTTTTTTAGAGCGTTTCTGGCATTTTCATCAAATAAAAACTGTTTTGCCATTATTTCTTTCCTCCCTAATCATTAAAATTGCTTTTTTAAAATAATAATTTATCAAATTTCTACTTCATAATTGCAAGAATATCTTTTTCACTTAGAAGAAGATAATCTTCATCATTTTCATCTTTTAAATCAGTTCCGGAATATTTTGCATATACTACCTTGTCACCCTTTTTAAACTGCATTGGGAAAGTTTTGCCATCATCGTTAGTTCTTCCCGGTCCAACTGCTAGCACTTCACCGATCTGTGGTTTTTCTTTTGATACCGTATCGGGTAATACGATACCCCCTTTAGTTTTTTCTTCTTCCACAACTGGTTTTACCAATATGCGGTCACCTAAAGGTTGAATTTTTTTAATCTCCATATCTGATCCTCCTTAAATGATAATTTTACATAATTTTAGCACTCTCACTATGAGAGTGCTAAAATTACCTTTACTATAATATATAATGTGATATTATTTTGCAAACGCTGTTTAATGTTATATTAGACTATTTTTCCTCAATATATTTTATTAACATCCCTTATATCATGATATATCCTATTTTGACCATTATTGCTCATCATTTATCCTGTAAACACATCTAAGTAAAAAGAATCACTAAAGCTTTTTACTAATTTATAATATCCTACGACCCCAACCATTGCTGCATTATCTGTACATAATTCTTTTGAAGGAAAATATACCATTATATTATTTAATTTACCTGTTTCTACCATTGCTTTTCTCAAACTTTCGTTTGCCGCAACCCCTCCACCTATGACAATATTTTTTATATTATATTTATTAGCAGCAGATAATGTCTTGTGTATCAATGTATCAATCACCGCCTGTTGAAAAGAAGCGCAAATATTCTCTATTTGTAATTTTTCTTTTGTTTTTATCTTTTCTCTTACAAAATAAATCACAGCAGTCTTTAATCCACTAAAGCTAAAATCAAGATTAGATGTTTTTGTTAAAGGACGTGGAAAAATAATAGCATCTTTTTTCCCATTTAAGGCTATTTTTTCAATAATTGGGCCACCTGGATATCCTAAATCTAAATATTTAGCTATTTTATCAAAAACTTCACCTGCAGCATCGTCTCTTGTGCTCCCAAGAATTCTATGTTGACCTATTTCATCAACAAGTATTAGCGATGTATGCCCTCCAGAGACAATTAAAGATATAAAAGGTGTTTCAATTTTCTTATTATCTAAAAAATTTGCATATATATGACCTTCAATATGATTGACACCAATCAAAGGCTTATTTAAAGCGAACGCTATCGCCTTTGCAAAAGACAACCCAACCAATAAAGACCCTTTTAGGCCAGGTCCATTCACAACAGCAATTGCATCAATATCTTCCAAGATAATCTCAGCTCTTTCTAGTGCTTCTTTGCAGGTAACTAGAATATATTTCATATGTTGCCTTGATGCAATTTCTGGAACAATTCCACCATATTCCTTATGAATTTCCATTTGTGAGGAAATAATATTGGAAAGTATTTGTTTCCCGTTTTTGACGATAGCTACAGATGTTTCATCACAAGATGTTTCAATAGCCAAGATTAGTTTTTTTCCCATTTTCATTGTATAACTCATTTATTAAAAATATTTTTCTGTATTTCTTCTTTTTTTAGTTCAGCACCTGATTTTCTTATATAAAAAGGTGATAGATCATATATATTATCATTTTCTTTTTTTAATATCTTCTTCTCTCCTATTAGTGCAATATTAATAGCACCCGGGGGTTCTTGTTTTCTAATAATAAAATTTATATTGTTTGGATATTTATTAGTCTCATTATTTTCTATAATTTCTGTCAATCCATATCCAAAAATAAAAACTGGCTTATCAAATTTAAATAATTTTTTCTTAATAGCAAACCAATCCATACACTGATAATCTTCAATTCTAATTAGATCATCATTATTTTTACTTTTTTTGTAAAAAGCAAAGTAATATTCTTCTTTTCGTGCCCTGATAAGCGGACATAAAATACCTGGTAGCTCTTTCCATCGTTGGGCATATGATTGCAAAGCATTTACTCCAGCAATAGGTATTGATAGAGAAAAAGCCAGTCCTTTTGCAGTAGCAAGTCCAATTCTTAAACCAGTGAAAGAACCCGGTCCGATTGAAACGGCAATCCCTTCTAGTTCATTCAGCTTAACTTCAGTAAGCTTTAGCATATTCTGCAATGTTGGAATCAAATTAGCAGAATGAGTCATCCCTTCTCTCTTCATCATAAAATCAAAGGATATAACACCGTTTTTTGTAATTGCTAAATTTAGAACCTCAGTAGTTGTGTCAATTCCTAGTACTATCAATATTATTAAATTCCTCCATTAATTTTTCATATCTTTTACCTATTGGTAGAAAAATAAATTTTCTTATAAAATATTCTTTACCCATCCTAACTTCTATCAACAATATATTTTTTGGCAAATAATATTTTATCTTTTTAGCCCATTCAATTAATGTTATGCCATCCCCATAAAAATATTCCTCATAACCTAGATTTTCAATCTCTTCTGGACAATCAAGGCGGTATAAATCGAAATGATAGATAGGTAGTCTGCCGGAGTATTCTTTGATAATTGAAAAAGAAGGGCTTGATGCAAATTTATTTATATTTAATCCACAAGTGATACCTTGAATAAAAGACGTTTTTCCAGCCCCAAGATCTCCATTTAAAGCAATAATATCACCTTTTTTTAGAAAATTGCCCAACCTCTCTCCTAATTGTTTTGTTTCACTTGGATTATTACTTATATAAATATTCTTCCTGGATATTTTTTCTCTTTTATTTTCCATCAAGATAATATTCACCTAGCATATTTTTGATTTTCCAGGGGTTTCTATCCTTAATAAATAATTTTGCAACCCTAGGTTTGTCTGTTAAGTGAACTACTTCATCAACGATTGTATTTAACAATTTAGCGATATCCTCAACAGCAATTGTTTTTCCCATTTGTTCACCCCATAATACCACTTCATCCCCAATATCTACTTTGGGTATATCAGTAATATCAATCATCATTTGGTCCATACACACCCGGCCAATTACCGGTGCCTCAACACCGCTTACCAGCACCTTTCCGCGATTAGAAAGTAACCTTGAATATCCATCAGCATACCCTACCGGCAGAGTGGCGATTAATGTACTCTTTTTAGTCTTATAAGTTCGTCCATATCCAATAAATCTGTTAGATTCTAGTTTCTTAATAAAAGCAATGCGACTTTTAAAAGATAATGCCGGGAACAATTGAATAGTTTTACTAACCTCATTAGAAGGATATAGTCCATATATAATGCAACCAGGTCTGATTAAATCTAGCCACATATTTGGCAAGTCAAGAATAGTACCACTATTGGCAACATGGAAAAAGGGAATATTTATATTGTTTTTTTTAACTTGATTCATTATATTGCTAAAAGTTTTGAATTGATAATCCGTATACTCCTTATTATCTTCATCAGCTGTGGAAAAATGTGTATATATTCCCTGCACATCAATATTGTCCATAGATTTTATTTTTTTTAATGAATTTAATGCTACCTCAGGCATTATGCCAAGTCGACCCATTCCTGTTTCTATTTTTAAATGTACCTTTAGTTTTTTTCCATATTTCGAAGCTATTTCATCAAAATTTTTAGCTATCTCGAGATTACTTATCGTTGGCATAATATTATAATCTAAATATAAACTTAATTGTTCTTTTAAAGAAACACTTAATACCAATATAGGTGCATTAATGTTATTATTTCTTAAGATAATTGCTTCTTCGATTCTCGCAACAGCAAGTTGCTCTACCCCTTGTTCAATTAATGTTTTAGAAATTTCTACAGAATCATGTCCATAAGCATTTCCTTTTACCACCCCCATGATTTGAGCTTGTTTGTCTATGGTATTTTTAATATTCTTGATGTTTTGCTTCACTAAATCCAGATTTATTTCAATCCATGTTGAACCTAATAACTTTTTCATACCTTTCTCCTTTATAAGATAATAAGATAGTTAATATATTATAATAATCTAAGGTTATAATTAAATTTTTTTAAAACAAAAGTTATTTATTCTTCAGCTTAATATTGAAATTATAAATATTGTTCTCTATTATACTTACAATATATTTTAATATATTATTTGTAATTTTATGAATAAATTAAGTTTCGATAATTACCAGAGCAATTGCTAGTTCTTCTGTATGCGATATTGACAAATGAGTTTTATTTATTTCCTTCTTTTTTATTTTTTTTATTAATCGTTTCGATAAATATATTTCTGGCTTACCTAAATTGTCGTTTTTCACCTCAATTTCTTTCCACTTTATATTGCGAAAACCCGTACCAATAGCTTTAACCCAAGCTTCTTTTGCGGCAAAGAAACCTGCATATGAATGAAAGCGATTTCCTTTTTTCTTTTCACAATAACTTATTTCCTGTTTTGTGTAAATTTTTTTTAGAAAACGTCTATCCCATCTAGTAATTATTTTCTTTATTCTATTAATATTAACTAAATCAATTCCACAACCTATAACCATTCAATCATCTTTCACTATCTTTAAAATATAATATCTTATATCACTTTTAATGCAAAACATATCGTAACTAGTTATGAGTAATTGCCTATGAATTCGGATTAGTTCATAGTTACTTTAAATAATATAGGCCCTATAAATTATACTATTTAATTATATATTCTGTATAAAAATAGAAAATTTATAATTACTATTATTTATACTTAAGCAAAGTTTCTTTTTATTTGAAAATTTATATACATTCATTATAAAAATCATGTTCCCTTATTTTATGCATTATCCAACGTTTTGCATATTTAAAAATAAATAAACGGCTTTGGGGTATAATCAATAAAAACCCAATTAAATCAGTTATTAGTCCTGGTGTTATTAAAAATATTCCACCAATTAGTACCAATAGTCCTTCTGTCAAACTGTCTGTGGGTATAATTCCGCTATTGATTTTAGTTTTTATACTGAACAAAAGATTAAAACCCTGGATTTTTACTAAATAAGCACCAACTATACCTGTAATAATAACAATAGCAATTGTAAAAACAACTCCAATCTTTTCGCCTACCTTTAGTAGAATATAGAGTTCAAAAATTGGTACCAATACAAAAACTGCCATTAACTTACTTAAAATCATTTCTTTCCTTCAATTTTCGTAAAATACATAATTTTTATTTAATTCTAAATATAACATCATGTATCGGCTACAAAAAAGTCGTAGCAGTCGTAAAGCATCTATAATTTTTAACTCGATACACGATAATAGATATTCGATATTTGTCTCATTCTACCGTTACACTTTTTGCCAAATTCCTGGGCTTATCGACATCTCTACCCAAAATATCGGCAATGTGGTAAGACAATAGCTGTAGAGGAACTACAGACAACAACGGGTAAAATATCGTTTGGACCTCAGGTATAAATATCGTTTCATTAACTATATCTTTAATTTGTTCGTCACCCTCAGTAGCTATCGCTATAACTAAAGCATCTCTAGCGGTAACTTCTCTTATATTGTTTAGCATCTTAGAATAAACATGGTCTTTTAGAGAAATAGCAACCACTGGAAAATTTTTATCAAGCAATGCTATTGGACCATGTTTCATCTCTCCTGCAGGATAAGCCTCAGCATGTATATAAGAAATTTCTTTTAATTTTAACGCTCCTTCTAATGCCACTGGAAAATTAATATCCCTTCCTAAAAATAGAAAGTGCTTATATTTTGCAAATCTATGAGCTATTCTCTTTATTATATTATCTTTGCTATAAATCATTTCTATTTTCTGAGGTATTTTCATTAGTTCCTTAACGATTCTCTTTTCATTTTGTTTAGGAAGAACTTTTTTATTTTTTGCTAAAAATATTGCTAATAAATATAATGAAATAAGCTGACCAATAAAGGCTTTAGTTGATGCCACCCCTATTTCAGGTCCTGCATTAATATACATTACCTGATCAGCTTCTCGGCTTATTGTGCTTCCTTTAACATTAACAATAGCTATTACTGAACAAAGTTTATTTTTACAGGAACGCATGGCAGCAATAGTATCCGCGGTTTCTCCTGATTGAGAAATAACTATTCCTAATGAATTATTTCTTAATAGTTGTGTTTTATACCGAAATTCAGATGCATAATCCACTTCTACGGGGATTCCTGATAGGCTCTCAATAGCATACTTGCCTACAAGTGAAGCAAATGAAGCTGTGCCACAGGCAATAATATGTATCTTCTCTAATTTATTTACCATGTCTTGACTAAGCTTTAAATCGGGAAGATGGACTTCTCCTGAATCTATATATTTACTTAAATTGTTTCTAATAACTAATGGCTGTTCTAAAATTTCTTTTAACATAAAGTGTTTATAGCCACCTTTTTCAGCCATCTCTGCATCCCACTCAATCTGAATAATTTTCTTTTTAACTTCTTCTCCCTCTAAATTAATAACATGAACATAATTTTTCCCGATAGTAGCTATTTCGTTTTCTTCCAAAAAAATAACTTTTTTAGTGTAATTTAATAATGCTGGAATATCTGACGCTAAATACATTTCTTGATTTCCTATACCTATGACCAATGGACTTCCGCTCCTGGCGGCAACAATTTTATTTGGTTCAATTTTCGAAATTACTCCCAAAGCATAAGAACCTTGCACCATCTTTAAAGACTTTCTAACTGCTTCAGTAATATTTCCCCGGTAATTTTTTTGTATAAGATTGGGTAACACTTCGGTATCGGTGTCAGATATAAATTTATAGCCGTCACTAATTAACTTATTCTTAATTGTTAGATAATTTTCAATAATACCATTGTGAACGGCAACAATTTCATTGTTATCAGAAAAATGAGGATGAGCATTAATATCATTTGGCCTTCCATGGGTAGCCCACCTTGTGTGCCCTAAACCAACTGTGCCTTCTAATTTTTTTTCTATAATCATATCTTCAAGGTAATTTATTCTACCTCTGCATTTTCTAATATTAATATTTTTATCATTATCTAATACTGCTATACCTGCAGAATCATAACCCCTATATTCCAATTTTTTTAATCCTTGCATTAAAATAGGCAAGGCTTCTTTATCTCCAATATATCCGATTATCCCACACATAATAATTTCCTTTCTTAATAATAAAAAAATCCTCATTATCAATCCGGTAAAGTAAAATAATCAATACCTAATGAGGATTATTTTATTATTTTTAATATTATATATATTTACAAAATAAGGATCAATAATAGCCCGGCAATTTTTTGTCCTTACAATTACTTGTAAGTTTTGTAATTACCTCAGGAATGGCAATCCCAGGAGTATCCGCCGAAATTTCGATATTCTCCTACCTCGTCAACTTAATATTATCTGCCTAAATATATAGTTAATTATTAATATCAAGTTCTGGCGCTAATATTCTATTTTTATAATATTTTTTAATTATCCCTCCTATCTTAATTTTTATTGTGTTTTTAGATTATTCACCATTATTATAGCATATTTAATAAAATAATTTTATCAGAAAGGATTTAATTTATAACATTTATATTCTAATTTATTCTAAATATTTATAATTGTGATTAATCTTTATAATTATTAATAAAAATATCTAGTCTTTTTGCCCAATCATCAATAATATTTTTATCCCTGCCTTCTAATAATATCCTAATTAAATTTTCTGTCCCCGAAGGTCTTATCAATATTCTGCCCATATCCTTAATACTTTCCTGTAAATCGTTTTTAATTAGATTAAATCGTTTGCTACTTAAAAATGAATATTTATTAGTGATATTGTAGTTTAATAATTTTTGATAATATTTTTTCATTCGAGCCGCTTGAACGGATATTTTTTTACCTTTTTTATTTAAAGCATTTAGTAATTGCAAAGATGTAATAATTCCATCGCCATTAGGACTATGTTTAAGAAATATTATATGGCCAGATTGCTCACCACCCAATAATGCCTTTTCCTCCATCATTTTTCTTAAAACATATTTATCTCCTATGTCTGTTCTGATAACCTTGCCCCCAATCTCCTCTATTGTTTCATCAAAACCCAAATTGCTCATGTAGGTAGCAATGATTTTATTATTCCCTAATTTGCCTTCTTTTAGAAATGCATCCACATAAATGACCATCATCTGATCACCATCTACCATTTGACCTTTCTCATCAACCGCCAATACTCTATCAGCATCACCATCAAAAGCAAAACCTAAGTCTGCATGTTCATTTAAAACTTTATTCTGCAATTCAGCTGTGCATGTTGAACCACACTTTTTATTAATATTAATTCCATTGGGTTTATTGTTTATAACCTTAAAATTAAGATTAAGTCTGTAGAATAATTCTTCAACTATATTACTAGAGGCGCCATTTGCACAATCGAAAACAATTTTATATCCATTCTTTCCAAAATCTCCATTAATGGAATTAATAACATATTCAATATAGACATTCTTGGCATCTTTTAACAATTGAACTTTCCCAATATTCTTGCCTGGTATATTAATTTTCTTATATGCTTCATCTATAAGTATATTTTCAATTTCTTGCTCTTGTTTATTCTCAATTTTATATCCATTACCATTAAAAAACTTAATACCATTATCATAATAAGGATTATGGGATGCTGAAATTACCACGCCCATGGTTGCTTTGTAGTAATTAGTTAAATATGCAACAGCAGGTGTGGTCATTACTCCTGCATTAATTACATTTGTTCCAGTTGAACATAAACCAGCACTAAGTCCTGCTTCTAACATATCTCCGGATACCCTTGTATCTTTTCCTATTAAAATATTTTTATTTTGCTTATTTCGATAATAATATCCTATTGCTCTACCAAGATTAAAGGCAATCTCTGCGGTCATTGGATATTGATTTGCCTTTCCTCTTATACCATCTGTGCCAAAAAGTTTATTCATTTTAGTCTATATTTTCCTTTAATGTTTATACATAATGACTATGTCTAGCAACATACTTACTGTGCTTACTGTTTTATTGCAATATCTACCTCTTCAGGTATTATTTGTATCAAATTAATTCCAGGTGGCAATTCTACCTCTACTTTTGCCCTTTCCGTTTCAGTATCTGAAAGATTTACAAATACTTTAATGTCATCTTCTGTGATATTTTTCATATCATCATATTTCCCGGATATCCTTATATCCACTTTCTCTGGATTTAATTTATAACTCAAAAAGGGTGAGGCTTCTCTCTTGTTAATGATAATATTATCAAATAAACGTTCTTCTTCTTTTTCTTCGACTTGTATCCTTACTTCAATTAATGTTTCTTGCTCATCGATTAAATATACTCCTTCGGTAATAATTGGAGGAATCTTTACTGTAAGAGTCTTGGAAATTCCATTTACATCAATAGGTATTGTTTCCAAAAAATCTAAATTCCTAATTTTAGAATAATTTCCATACACTCTAATATAACTTGGGGTTGCTTCTATTTTTGAAATATAGTATTCAGGAGCTGGTTTGCCGATAATTCGCGGCTTAATAGGCAATGTTTTCTCGGGATATCCTTCACCTACTTCTATTGAAACAAAAACCTTTTCAGGCTTAACCTTTAAGTTTTTAATCTCTTCTTTATTTTTATTGTAAACATAAACAGTTTCTTCACTTTTAGAATCATCTTTTATTGACGAAATATCTATATCTATTTTTACTTGCTCGATTTGCTCTAGCAGAGAGTTCGGCCCAACGACTGTCACTTCACTTGGAGTTATCTCCGGTAGATCTTCCAATGAATACCCTCTTTCAGGCAAGCCAATCAGGTTGTATTCTACTGGATATTCTTTTTCTAATATCTCTTCAACTTCAACCATAATATTATTCGGAATTATTCTAGTAATATTGGTATTTTTAGGTATAATAACGTCTGCTTCAATCTGGTAGTCACCGGGTTCCTTAATATTCTGTAAGTCAATTGTGCCGATAATTTTTTGAGACGATAGATTTTCTAGAGTATTCTGTGGTCCCTCAATACCAACACTTATTTTATCCCTAATATCCTTAATTGATAAGTTGTCATTCAAATTAATAGCTCTTACTTCTATATCATAATATCTTTCAGCAGAAATATTATATTCACTAGAAATATAAAACCATAATATAATCGCCATTGCAAGCGCTAATAGTTTGATATCTATATTATTTAATAAGCGTTTTTTTAGTTCACTCATTTTTTACTTGCCTTTTTATTTGTATTAAAAATACCCGATGATTTTGGGCGATATAGATTCTTAAGAAATTTCTTGAGCAATTGTGGTTTCAATGGTCTGGTCAATCTTCCGTCAATAGCTACTGAGATAGTACCTCTTTCCTCAGAAACTACAATAACTAAAGCATCTGAAGTTTCGCTTAATCCAATAGCAGCCCTGTGACGCGTACCTAGATATTTTTTTATATCATTTCTCTTGGTTAAAGGTAAAATACAATTTGCACCAGCAATATTGTTATTTTTAATAATTACTGCACCATCATGCAAGGGAGAATTTGGTAAAAATATCGAGTATAGCAATTCAGAAGAAAAATCACTATTCAAGGGTATCCCTGTTTCTAAAATATCTTGAAGCCCAACCTCTCTTTCTAACACAATTAATGCTCCATTTTTTTGAGCAGCTAGCATTGGTGCAACCATAATTATCCCATTAATCAACTCTTCCCACTTTTTTGTTTCTTCCCCCTGTCGAAAAAATGGCAAGCTACTCAAAAAGCCTCCTCTTCCCATCTTCAATAATAACCTTCTAAGCTCGGGTTGAAATATAATAGGAATAGCCACTACAAGCATCGCCATTAATCCCTTAATTAACCAATTGATGGTTCTCAAACCTAACCAGTTAGATATAAAAGAAAATATAAAAAGAGCTACAAAACCTTTAATAATTTGAACAGCTGGTGTATCTTTTATCAATAAAAATACATTATACAAAATAAATGTAATAATAATAATATCTAAAATATCTAAAAATGATGTATTAAAAGACATGTTCACCTAATTATTCCTTTTTTTAAATAAAAAAGCCATCACAAAATTATTTTAACAAAAAAACTTTGATGATGGCTAGTTTTTTATTCAGAACAATAATATATAAAAACAGTAAAACAAACAAGAACAAAAATATATTATCTTTTGGAAAACTGATAATTTGCCCTTGCGCCTTTCTGACCATATTTCTTTCTTTCCTTCATTCTAGCATCGCGTTCAAGCATTTTCTCTTTTTTCAAAATAGGCCTTAATGAATGGTCATATTCTACTAGTGCTCTGGCTATTCCATGTCTAACTGCTCCACACTGACCAGTTGTACCGCCTCCGGTTACTTTAACATTAACATCTACCTCTTTAATTTTCTGAACCAACTGCAGGGGTTCTTCAACCGCTAACCTATTAGCGAGATTGAAAAAATAATTGTTGTGAGGTTTGTTATTAATAATGATATTTCCTTTTCCAGGATATACCCAAACTTTGGCAATTGATGTTTTTCTTCTGCCGGTGCCATAAAATCGGTTTATTGTCAAGTATTACACCTCCTTTGATTACTTTACCACTTCAATTTCTTGAGCAGCATGTGGATGATTATCTCCACGATAAACTTTAAGTTTTTTTATCATTGAACGACTAAGCTTATTTCTAGGTAACATGCCTTTTACAGCCTTCTCTATAATCATTTCTGGTTTTTTTTGTAACATTTCTTCAAATTTTATCTCTTTCAATGAGCCCGGATAATTAGTATGGTGTCTATATAATTTTTGTTCTTGTTTTTTACCTGTTACCTTCACCTTTTCAGCATTAATAACAATAACATAATCACCCAAATCTTGTGACTGGTCAAAGATAACTTTATTTTTACCTCTTAATATAGATGCCACCTCTGTTGCCAGTCTACCTAATATTTTCCCATCTGCATTAAATAAATACCAATTTCTCTCTATATTTTCTTTTTTTTCTCTAAATGTTTTCAATTTTTACTCCTTCTGCTGCCATTAATCAATAACAGGATAAAATAACATAAAAATTCTAATATAATTAACCATTAATGTCAAGACAATTATTAATAAATGATTTTTAATATCTTTTTTTAAAAAAAATCTATTAATAATTGACCTTTACTAAATATAATCCTTGTGGAGGGACTACTTTTCCAGAATTTTGATTATCTTTATTTTTAAGTATTTGAATTATTTCTTCTGGCTTACGTTGATTAATAGAGAAATCTATTAATGTCCCAATAATAATTCTAACCATTTTATATAAAAATGCATCCGCTTCAATTGAAAAACAAACCAGCTGCTTCTTTTTCTTAATATTAATTTTAATAATTGTTCTATTTTTAAGTTTTTTTCTTTCATCTTTCTTTTTATTTAAGCAACTTAGTGAGCTAAAATCATGGCATCCAATAAGATATTTTGCGACTTCTTTCATTCTATCAATATCCAATCTATTATTAAGAAAGTAACAATAATTTTTTAAAAAAACCTGCTTTGAAGAAATTATATTTTCTTTATATAATCTATTCATAATATAATATCTATATAACTTACTCTTTGCGCTATATCTTGCATGAAAGCTTATATTAACTTCTTTGGCATTTTTAATCCTTATATCCCCTGGCAAATTATAATTTAAAACAATGGGCCATTTTTCAATGGGCAAGTTATTTTGTGTCACAAAATTTGCAACTTGACCTATAGCATGAACACCTGCATCTGTACGACCAGAACCATTTAATTTAATTTCATCCTCACCGATAATTTTACTTATTGTATCTTCTATTGTTCCTTGAATAGTTTTTTTATTCTTTTGTTTTTGCCATCCAAAATAATTTGTGCCATCATAAGAAATAGTTATTTTTATGTTCTTCAAATTATTCATATAATATCTTATTCAATCCTAATAAATATCGCACCCGTTTAGAGTGCGGTTTTAAGAACCCCTAAAAGAGGTTTAACCTTTTTCTGGTAACTTTTTTTTCTACTATTTTAACTGAATATTTTTAAAACAATATAACTGCCTGCTTTGGTCTTCAGGTGAACAGTGGTCAGATAGCTTCTCTTCACCTTTTTCATGGTTAAATAAATTTTAAAACAAATACTGTTAAAATAAACATAAAACTTAAAATGGAAAATATTCGGTCATTTGTCTTGATTGACAATGCACGATAATGAGTTCTACCATTTCCTCCTCTATAGCATCTTGCCTCCATTGCAATAGCTAATTCATCGGCCCTGTGGAAAGCATTTATAAACAATGGAATAATAATAGGAATCATATTTTTTATTCGTCTCACGATATTTCTACTTTCAAAGTCTGCACCTCGAGCCATCTGCGCTTTCATTATTTTTTCTGTTTCTTCCATTAACGTTGGAATAAAACGAAGGGCAATAGTCATCATCATAGCAATTTCATGGGCCGGGATTGGAATCCTAATAATCTTGAATATAGATAACAATCTCTCAATTCCATCAGTAAGTGCAATAGGAGAGGTTGTTAATGTCAACCAGGAAGTTGACATAATCAATAAAAATAATCTAACGGCTATAAATAAACCTCGATTAACTCCTTCTTTAGTTACAGTAAAAAACCATATTGTATAAATTGTTTCTCCTTGGGTAGTAAAAAAATGTATCACTAGTGTAATTATAATAATAAATAACAATGGCTTGATACCCATTAGGACATATTTTGGATTTACTTTTGATAAAATTATTACAATAAATATATATAAACTAATAAGCAAAAATCCAATCCATTTATCTATTAAAAAAACCATTATAATAATAAGCAAAGTTGTTAATAATTTAATTCTAGGATCAAGTTGATGGATAATTGAATCTTTATGAATATATTGACCAATTGTTAAATTTTTAAAAAACTTCATTTTACCTCTATGTTTTTTTTGTTACTTTTAATATCTCATTTTTGGCTTCTTCTAATGTTAATGCACCTGAATCAACTGGTTTACCCATTCTTTTTAACTTATGCATTATATAAGTAATCTGGGGTAATGACAATCCTATACTTTCTAATTCTGCTACATAATTCTGAAATATTTGTTTTGGATGATCATCCAAAACAATTTTCCCTTTATCCATAACTATGATTCTTTGGGTTAGTTCAGCTATTACTTCCATATTGTGTGATACTAAGACAATTGTTTTATTATAATGAAGATGGAGTTCACTGATAAGTTTCAATAGACTCTTCCTATTCAGGGGGTCTAAACTAGCTGTTGGTTCATCTAAAATAATTATTTCAGGATCTATTGATAAAATACTGGCAATAGCAACTCTGCGCATTTCTCCACCACTTAGACTAAAAGGTGATCTTTCTTTATAAATAGAATAGTCCATTTCTACCATTTCCATTGCTTTTTTTACTCTTTCTTCCAGTTCATCATCTTTAATTCCTAGGTTTTTGGGACCAAAAGAAATTTCTTTAAATATAGTTTCTTCAAACAGCTGGTTTTCAGGGTACTGAAAAGTTAATCCTATTTTCTTCCTTATTTCCTTTAATTTATCTTTTTCCTTGTTAATATCTATACCGTCGATTAATATCTTACCTTCAGTTGGCTCCAATAAACCGTTAAATATTTGTAATAGTGTTGTTTTTCCACATCCCGTATGACCGATGATGCCAATAAATTCTCCCTTGTTTATTGATAGATTAATTGATTTTAATACTTCGGTCTCGAAGGGCATGTTTAAATTATAGGTAAAGGATACATCTTTTAAATCAATAAACATAATTTTTCAATCATTTCCTCTTCATTTACGATATTGGGTGGGATATTTAAACCATTCTCACTTAACAATCTTGCTAACATTGTTATTTGTGGCAATTCTAAATTTAACTTATTTAGCATATTAGCTTGCCTAAAAATGTTTTTTGGTGAACCAGTTAAGACTATTTTACCTTTATCAAGAACAATTATCTTATTAAATTCTGCTGCTTCAGACATAAAATGAGTAATATATATAATAGTAATTTTTTCATTTTGGTTTAACCTTTTAATCGTATTAAGGATTTCTTTTCTCCCCTTAGGATCAAGCATTGAAGTCGGTTCATCTAAAACTAAATAAGAGGTATGCATAGCTAGCGCCCCTGCTATAACCACTTTTTGTTTCTGTCCACCAGATAATAAATGGGGTTCTCTGTTTCTCAGATTACTCATATCAACAAGATTTAAAGCCCATTCTACTCTTTTGCGCATTTCCTGCTCTTCCATTCCAATATTTTCCAATCCAAACGCTATATCATCCTCAACTGTTGTTGCCACTAATTGATTGTCCGGGTTCTGAAAAACCATACCAACCTTTTTTCTTATTTCCCAAATATTTTCCTTTTCTTTTGTATTGTAGTTATCGACATAAACATCTCCTTTGCTGGGCAACAATAAACCGTTAATATGTTTGGCAAATGTTGATTTTCCTGAGCCGTTTGCACCTATAACTGCAATAAAATCACCATTATTGATATCAATATTTAAATTAGATAAAGAAACTGTATCTTTTTCTTTATCATTATAGTAAGTGTGAGTTACATTACTGAATCTTATCAATTACATATCCTAATTTTAAATATTTTGTTTAAATAAAAATAAAAAGGTTAAAATGTTGGAAATTATGAAGCTCATATTTCTAACAAATTAACCTTACTTAATATATTTATTTCTTATTTTACAAATTCCAGTATAGCCATAGGGGCTGCATCGCCCTTGCGAAATCCTGCTTTAATAATCCTTGTATAGCCTCCCTCTCTTTCCTTATACTGAGGGCTGATCTCTTCAAAAAGAAGCTTTATAGCTTGTTTATTTTGAATTACTTTAAATACCTTTCTTTTTGATTGTAGATTATCTTCCTTTGCAACTGTTACAATTTTCTCTAAATACTTTTGCAATTCCTTCGCCTTAGGGAAGGTTGTATTTATCTTCCTATTAATAATCATAGAAATGGCTAAGTTTGATAGCAATGCCTTTCGATGACTGGTATCTACATTTAACTTTCTTTTTAAGTTTCTATGTCTCATCAGACCATCTCCTTTGTGACTCAGTATCTTTTAAAGTAAGACCGTACTCTTTTACTTTTTCCTTTATTTCTTCAAAAGATTTTTTACCTAGATTTTTTATCCCCATTATCTCTTCTTCTGTTTTGTTAACAATCTCACCGAAGGTGTTAATATTTGATTTCTTTAAGCAATTATATGATCTTACAGAAAAATCAAGTTCTTCAATACTTTTTTCTAATAATTTTTTCTGTTCATTATTCTCATTTTCTTCCTCGGCAATTTGATCTGTTATAGATTCCATATCATCAGGTGAAAATTTAGTAAATACCTTTAAATATTTAATAAGAATATTTGACGCTTTGCTTAACGCTTCATCTGGCAAAATGCTTTTATTAGTAAATATATCAATAATCAATTTTTCATAATTCATAAATTGATCAGAACTTGTTTTTTCAATCATGTAAGATACTTTAATCACCGGAGAAAACATTGAATCAATAGTTATATAGTTAATTGCTTGATCTTTTTTCTTGTTATCTGGAGCAATAACATAACCAGTACCCTCTTCAACAACAATTTCCATATCTAGCTTGCCATCATTGCTTAATGTGGCTATTTTATGGTTGGGGTTTAATACTTCAACATTTATATTGGGTGTAATATCCCCAGCCTTAACAACTTTCTTGCCATTTGCTTTCAAACGCAATACTTCTGATTCACTTCCATAGATCTTAAAAACAATCTCTTTTATGTTTAAAAGAATTTCATTAACGTCTTCTTTTACGCCAGGAATGGTTGAAAATTCATGAACAACTCCTTCGAATCTTATGGCAGTTGCACTGGCACCAGGGAGAGAAGACAATAAAACCCTTCTTAAGGAATTACCTAACGTTGTACCATATCCTCTGTCTAATGGTTCAATGGTAAATCGTCCATAGCTATCCGTTAAATTTTCTATTTTAATTTTTATATCATTAATATCTAACAATTGATATATCTCCTTCCGGTATTGTTAAATGCCATGTTTACCTTGAATAGTACTCTACTACTAATTTTTCATCAACAGGCAAATCAATGTCATCTTTAGAAGGAAGTTTAACAACTTTCCCCTTCAAATTATTAATATCTGCTTCAAGCCATGAAGGAACATTTACTTCCCTCTCTCCCTCTTTAAGTTCTTTAAATTCTATAATTGATTGGCTTTTTTTCTTAATTTCAATAATATCATTTATTTCTGCCATATAGGAGGGAATATTCACCTTTTTCCCATTTACCAGAATATGAGAATGTTTAACTATCTGTCTTGCTTTTGCTCTTGAGTCAGCAAATCCCAAACGATAAACAATATTATCTAATCTTCTTTCTAAAAACTGAATGAAGTTCTCACCAGTTACTCCGTGCTTTTTTTCTGCTTTAACAAAAAGATTACTGAACTGTTTTTCTAATAATCCATACATGTCTTTCATCTTTTGTTTTTCTTTTAACTGAATGGCATAGTTGGATAGTTTTCTTGGTCTTCTCCCTTGAGAACTTTTCCCTGGTGGCGTTGCTTTTTTCTCAACAGGACACTTGTCAGTATAGCAACGTTCTCCCTTTAAAAATAACTTGGTTCCCTGTCTTCGGCAAAGCCGACAAACAGGACCTGTATATCTAGCCATGTAATTACCTCCTTAGGTAAAATTATCTTTTGCATATTTTTTATTTGATTATAACATTATTAATAAATCAATAATCACAATCAAGAACGATACAAATAACACTTAACAATAATAATGTTCTATTATAATTAAGATTTTAAATAAATATTTTTTAGACTCTTCGCTGTTTGGGAGGCCTACAGCCATTATGTGGTATCGGGGTAACGTCTCTTATCGTATTAATTTTAAACCCGATTGCCTGTAATGAACGTATTGCCGTTTCTCTTCCTGAACCTGGTCCTTTTACATAGACATCAATATCTTTCATACCTTGATCCATTGCTTTCTTGCCAGCCTCTTCGGCAGTTCTTTGTGCGGCAAATGAAGTACTTTTTTTACTTCCTTTATTTCCAATAGAACCAGCACTTGCCCATGACACAATATTACCTTCCGTATCGGAAATTGCTACAATTGTATTATTAAATGTAGATTGAATATGAACAATACCTTTTAATATATTCTTTCTAATTTTCTTTTTACGAACTTTTTTTGTTTGCTTTTTTGCAGCCAATACTAATTTCTCCTTTCCTCTTATTAATATATTTCAGTATTATGATTTGCTTCTTTTAATACCAACAGTTCTTCTTGGTCCTTTTCTGGTTCTCGCATTTGTGCTTGTTCTCTGACCTCTTACTGGTAAACTTCTTTTATGTCTCAATCCACGATAAGAACCGATTTCCATTAGCCTTTTAATATCAGCAGTTCTTTGGCTTCTTAATTCACCCTCAACTTTATTATTTTTACCTATTATATCTCTTATTTTATTGATCTCATCATCCTTCAAATCTTTTACCTTAGTCTGAAAATCAATGCCAGCTTCAGTTAATATCTTCCGGGATGATGTATAACCAATACCATAAATATATGTCAAGGCACAATCAATATTTTTATTATTAGGTATGTCAACACCGCTAATTCTAGCCATATCTTAATTCCCCCTTAATTATTTTCCCTGTTTTTGTTTATGCTTGGGATTACTGCATATTACCATTATTTTTCCATGTCTTCTAATCAATTTACATTTTTCGCATATTTTTTTTACAGATGACCTAACTTTCATTTTCTAATTCCTCTCTTGCAATTATCTACATTAATATTGTTAATATACTAAATGTTTACAACATTATAAGATAAATATTTTTTATCTCTAACTATAAACGGTAAACAATTCTACCTCGACTTAAATCATATGGAGATATCTCAACTTTTACCTTGTCACCAGGCAATATTCGAATAAAATGCATTCTTATTTTACCGGAAATATGCGCTAATATCTCACATCCGTTCTCTAATTCAACTTTAAAAGTTGCATTAGGCAAAGCCTGGGTTACTTTCCCTTTCATTTCTACATATTTTTCTTTAGCCATAATAATCATCTCCAATTCATGAAAAAGAATAATCTATTTATAATTAATATTTAATTACAGAGTGTTAATATTTCATTACCTTTTTCGTATATTGCAATAGTATGTTCAAAATGAGCTGACAAACTACCATCAGCAGTTTTTACAGTCCACCCATCATCACCAATTATTGTTCGATAATCTCCCTGGTTAACCATTGGCTCAATAGCTACTACCATTCCTTTTTCTAATTTTAGACCAGTCTTAGGCTTACCATAATTAGGTATTTGTGGATCTTCATGGACTTTTAAACCTACTCCGTGTCCAACAAACTCTCTTACAACTGAGAAGTTATTCTCTTCTGCTACAGTTTGTACAGCATTCCCTATGTCTCCAATTGAATTGCCGTTTATAGCTTTTTTTATGCCTTCAAGCAAACATTTTTTGGTTGTCTTTATTAATTTTTCAGCAACTTTACTTATTTCTCCTACCCCAACTGTCACAGCGCTATCCCCATAATAACCATTCAGATAAGTTCCGATATCGATACTGACAATGTCTCCTTCTTGTAAAACCCTTTCTCCCGGTATTCCGTGCACAATCTCATCGTTTATTGAAATACATACTGATGAAGGAAATTCATTACCTTCATCACCATAACCTTTAAAGGATGGCTTCCCTCCATGTTTTAATATGAAGGATTCGGCTATTTTATCTATTTCTATTGTCTTTAATCCAGGTTTTATTTTTTCAGTTATATATTGTAACGTATTCGCTGTCAACTGGCAACTTTTCTTTATTTGTTTAATTTCTTTATCTGTTTTTATAATAACCATCTATTACTTCTTTCCAGTAAATATCACACCCCTATAGCGGGCGGCTTTAAAAACCTCTAAAAGAGGTTTTTAACTTTTTACCACTTTTAGCTCTTTTTTTCTTTCGATTTTTCATTTACACTTTATCTATAATATTAATATTTCTTAAGCAATAGTACTTCCAACTTTGGACTTTAGATAAAAAATTGTCATCTAGCTTATCTTAATCTTTTTATGGTTAAATAAGACCAAGCTCTTTTAATCTAGCATCAACTTCTTTAAATCTATCATCAAGATCCTGATCAGCATTAATTTTGGTTAAAATATTTTGTTTCTGATAGTAATCGACCAATGGCAATGTTTCATCATTGAATACTTCCAGTCTCTTGAGAATTGTTTCTTCCTTATCATCATCTCTTTGTATAAGCTCTCCCCCACACTTATCGCATTTATTCTTAATCTTTGGAGGATTATAATTAAGATTATATATAGCACCACATTTTGTACAAACCCTTCTATCTGATAATCTTTCAATTATTATTTTTTTGGAAGTTTCAAAGTAAAAAACTTGATCGATTTTATATTTTAAACGTTCGAAAAGTAAGGCCAGATCCTCTGCCTGTTGAATTGTTCTCGGGAAACCATCAAACATAAATCCCTTTTTGCAATCTTTTTCCTTGATTCTTTCTTCAATTATTTTCATAATCAAGTAATCCGGAACTAATTCTCCTGAGTTGACATATGACTGAGCTTCTTTACCTAAATCCGTTTCATTCTTAATGGCTTTTCTCAAGATATCTCCAGTTGAAATAATAGGAATATCTTTTTCTTTTTTTATTTCACCCGCGATAGTTCCTTTACCTGCCCCAGGAGGGCCTAATAAAATAATTATCATAGATTATTCCCCTTAATAAATAAATACATAATCTGAAAAGAAAACATTTTTTATTTTTTAATAAAACCTTCGTAGTGTCTCATTAGCATGTGAGACTCGATTTGCTGAACTGTCTCCAGTGCAACTCCTACCATTATCAGAACAGAAGTACCACCAAAATAAATAGTAGTAATTCCTGTTATTTCAATTAATATATTGGGTAGAATAGCAATTATTGCCAAAAAGATGGCTCCACTCAAAGTAATCCTAGTCATTATATTATCAATATATATTGCAGTTGCTTTACCCGGTCTTCTTCCTGGAATAAAACCACCATATTTTTTCATATTATCGGCCATATTTTGTGGATTAAAGGTAATGGCAGTATAGAAAAAGGTAAATACAATAATCAATATAGCATATAAAGTCAAATACAAAGGTGTTCCAGGTGATAAAGCTTGCGCCACTTTTTGCATAAATGCAGAACCCTGAAAGAATTGTGCAATTGTTCCGGGAAATATAAGAATAGCTGACGCAAAGATAATCGGAATAACACCAGCCTGATTAACTCTTAATGGAATATGGGTACCTTGTCCACCATATAAACGACGTCCAACAACTCTCTTCGCATACTGTACTGGGATGCGCCGCTGTCCTTGTTGAATTGCTACAACGCCAGCGATGACAAATATAACTAATATTAAAAATGCAATAATTGAAATGACACCAATTTCCCCTACTCTAAGTAGACTCCATGTTTGTACAATTTCGGTAGGTATTCTAGCTACAATTCCTGCAAATATAATTATTGAAATACCATTACCTATCCCGTAATCACTAATTTGTTCACCTAGCCACATTAAAAAACATGTACCGGCAGTTAAGCTAATAATAAGCAAAAATCTAAACAATAAACCGCTAATCATTAATACTTGTAAACTTTCCAGCCATGCGCTAATTCCTACAGCTTGTATTAAACCAAGGACTACTGTTCCATAACGAGTAATTCGGTTGAGCTTACTTCTACCTTCCTGACCCTCCTTAGCCCATTGCTCAAATAAGGGAACTACTGATTGTAGTAATGACATAATAATAGATGCATTAATATAGGGCATAATACCTAGAGCAAAAAGCGAAAAACGACTCAATGCTCCACCGGCAAAAAGATCAAAGAACCCCAGTATACCACCCTGGGCAAATAGATTAGCAAGAGCTTGCTTATCTATACCAGGTAAGGGTATATGACTTCCCAATCTAACAACAATCAACATAGCTAATGTAAAAAGGAGACGACTTTTTAAATCAGGTATTTTAAATAGACTACGCAATTGTTCCAGCACTTATATCACCTCAACCTTTCCACCAGCTGTTTCAATCTTTTTAATTGCCTCCTGGCTAAATCGGTGTGCTCTAACTGTCAATTTTTTGTTAATTTTTCCTTGACTCAATATTTTTATGCCATTCATTACCTTTTTAATCATTCCTTCTTCCAATAAACGTTCAGGAGTGATGGTTTCATCATTATCGAATCTATTTAGATCTTCAATATTTATAATGGCATATTTTTTCTTAAAAATATTACAAAATCCCCGTTTTGGGACTCTGCGGCTTAAAGGCATTTGTCCGCCTTCAAAATATGACCTGGTTTTTGAACCAGACCTGCTTTTCTGGCCATTCATTCCTCTTCCAGCAGTCGTTCCATTTCCTGATGCATTGCCTCTGCCAACCCGTTTCTTAGCATGGACTGACCCTGGATTAAGCATTAAGTTATTTAACTTCATAGTTTTATTCCCCCTCAGTTACAATTAACTATATATTCTTTCAACAGGAATGCCCCTTAATCTAGCAACTTCTCTGGCATTTTTTAGACTTATTAAAGCTTCCATTGTAGCTTTTACAATATTTAAATTATTATCGCTTCCTAAAGATTTAGTAAGAATATCCTGAATTCCTGCAGCCTCAATTATTGCTCTTACAGCTCCACCGGCAATGACGCCAGTTCCTGGAGAAGCCGGTCTCAAAAATACTTTTGCACCACTATGCACTCCGGTAACAGCATGAGGTATAGTATTGTTTCTTGTTTTAATTTTATACATTTCTTTCTTTGCCTTGGTGACACCTTTCTTAATCGCATCTGAAACGTCCTTTGCTTTACCATAACCTATGCCTACAGAACCATTTCCGTCACCCACAACGACCATAGCACTAAAACCAAATCTCCTGCCACCTTTAACTACTTTACTTACTCTATTAACAAAGACAACGCTTTCTTTAAATTCCTGTTCTTCATTTGCAGCCATCTGCATGTACTCATCTCCTCTCCCTATCAATTAATAGATCTAATTTATAGATTTATGTATCTCATTTTAAAATAATGCTAACCTTAACTAGTCAAATTTTTTATTGTTTCTTCTTTAATTCAATTTGGTCTGCTAATGACTTGATTCTTCCATGAAATAAATAGCCATTTCGGTCAAAAACAACTTGAGAAATCCCTTTCTCTTTTAATTTTTTGTTTAAAAGCTTACCAGTGGCTTCCGCTGCATTAATATTCCCACCATAGGATATTTCCTTCTTCACTTCAGGACTTAAAGTTGATAAAGATAATAAAGTCTTTCCCTCATCATCATCTACAGCCTGAGCGTAAATATTCTTTGCACTACGAAACACGGTTAATCTTGGCTTTTCGCTAGTGCCAAAAATTCTTTTTCTAATACCCTTTTTTCTTCTAATTCGAGATAATACCTTTGTGTTTTTCATAAAATTTAGAACCCCTCTTTCTGGTCATGTCAATAATTCCCTATTTTGTTAACTGCCGACTGTTGCTCCTGCTTTACCAACTTTTCTTCTTACATGCTCATCGACATATCTAATACCCTTACCTTTATAAGGTTCTGGCTTTCGATAATTCCTTATCTCTGCTGCAATTTTCCCAACTAATTGCTTATCAGCACCCTTGATCTTTATAGTCTTTTGTTTATCAACTATAAACTCAATTCCCTCAGGTGCCTTTACTTTAATAGGATGAGAGTAACCAAGGTTTAATTCAAGATCTTTGCCTTTAATATCCGCGCGATAACCAACTCCCCTTATTTCCAAATTCTTTTCGAAGCCTTCGTTTATCCCTTTAATCATATTAAAAATCATATTTCTAGTTAAGCCATGCAACGAACGATGTAATCTTAGATCAGTTGGCCTCTCAACGATTATTTGATTATCTTCAACCTTTACTTTTATGTCGGGATTTATTTCAAAAGATAATTCCTGATTATTTTTTTTCACAATTATTTTTTTATTTTTGATATCAACTAACATCCCTTCAGGTATCTGGATGGGTAATTTACCAATTCTGGACATTTCTTCCTCCTTGCACGAATTCATCCAATAAAAATTTCTTTAAATTATCAAAAAAATATATGCTAATAATTTTTCAACAAGTTTTCCATATTTATCTGATATATTGTTACCAGATATAACACAACACTTCTCCACCAAAATGGCGTTTTTTTGCTTCTTTTCCTGACATTATACCCTTGGACGTTGACATGATACTAATTCCCAATCCACCCAAGACTTCTGGTATATCATCCTTACTAACATAAACTCGATAGCCAGGTTTGCTAATCCTTTTTAAGTTTGTAATAATTCTCTGCCTATCGGAATATTTTAATAATATTGTTATAGTTCCTTGTTTATTGTCTTTTTTATATTTATAATCGCTAACAAAACCTTCTTCCTTTAATATCTTGGCAATTTCTAATTTAATTTTTGAAGAAGGTATCTCTACTCTTCCACCTCTAGCTCGATTTGCATTCCTTATTCTGGTAATCATATCGGCAATTGGATCCGAAACAACACCCATATATATCCTCCCCTCTTGCAATCATACAAATATTTTAGATTACATTTCTAGTAAAATTAACATTTCTCATTATTACCAACTTGATTTTGTAACACCGGGTAATTCAGCATTATGCGCCATTTTCCTGAAACAGATCCGACAAATTCCAAATTTTCTAATGTATCCCCTAGGTCTGCCACAGATATTACAGCGACTATATTTCCTAACCTTGTATTTTGGTTCTTTATTTGCCTTAGCGATCAAAGCTTTTTTTGCCACTATTCATCCTCCTCTTTTTTCAGTTATTCGTCCTTTTTAAGGGGCATTCCAATTAAACGTATAAGATCTTTTGCTTCTTCATCATTTTTTGCATTTGTTGCAATAGTAACATTCATTCCTAATGTAGTATTGACTTTATCAAACTCAATCTCTGGAAATATCAATTGTTCTTTTATGCCCAGTGTATAATTCCCTCGACCATCGAATGAATCAGGAGAAGTCCCCTGAAAATCACGTATACGGGCAATAGCAACATTTATTAAACGGTCTAAGAACTCATACATTATGTTATTTCTAAGGGTAACCTTACATCCTACTGGCATTCCCTTCCTTATAGAAAAATTTGAAATAGATTTACTTGATTTTGTTATTACAGGTTTTTGTCCAGTAATTGTTGCTAAAACCTGGGTTGCTTCATCTACTATTTTGGCATCTTCTCTTGATTTTCCCAGTCCCATATTAATCACTACTTTTTCAATTTTTGGAACTGCCATCTTGTTTTTGTAATTATATTTTTTCATAATTGCAGGTATAATTTCCTGCTGATATTTTTGCTTTAGCCTGGGTATCACTTGTTAACCTCCTAGACCTTATCTATAATTTCTCCGCATTTCTTACATACTCGTACTTTTTTTCCTTCTTTTGTAACATCCCACTTAATACTTGTTGGTTTATTGCATTTATTGCAAACCAATCTAACATTAGAAAGATGTATAGGACCCTCTTGTTTTACAATCCCACCTTGTGGAGACTTCTGTGTTGGTTTCATATGTTTTTTTAAAAAATGTACACCTTCTATTATGACTTCTTTTTTATTGGGAAAAATATCAATAATCTTGCCGTTTTTTCCTTTGTCTTCTCCACAAATTACTAGAACATTATCTCCCTTTTTTAGTGTAACTTTACCCTTGGGCATTTTAAAATCTCCTTTCCGCATTACTATATCACTTCGGGAGCGAGGGATATAATTTTCATAAATTTCTTATCTCTTAATTCTCTTGCTACAGGACCAAATATTCTAGTTCCAATAGGTTCATTCTGATTATTAATAATTACAGCAGCATTATCATCAAAACGGATGTAAGAACCGTCCGGTCGGCCAACTTCTTTTTTGGTTCTAACAATAACTGCCTTAATTACCTCTCCCTTTTTTGCAGTGCCTCCCACGTTTGCTTCCTTAACAGAAGCTACAATGACCTCACCAATCCTAGCATATCTTTTTCTAGAACCACCAAGCACCTTTATACATTGAATTTGTTTTGCACCAGAATTATCTGCTACAAAAAGTCTTGTCTGCATTTGTATCAATTTTGCCACACTCCCTTACAAATCATAAGATAATCAAATCATTATTTATATAATATAATAAGTAATTATTCTTTCTTAATTTTATTTTCGTTTCTGAATAATTTCAGCAACTTCCCATCTTTTTCTTTTGCTTAAAGGTCGGGTAGATACTATTCTTACTTTATCTCCAACTTCGCATATATTCTTTTCATCATGAGCCATAAACTTAGAACTTTTTTTAATTCTTTTCTTATAAAGCTTATGAGCTACAAGGTAACTTACCTGAACAACAACAGATTTTTCCATAGCATTACTCACTATGATACCGACCCTGCTTTTTGCCTCAGTTGAAATTGACATTTAACATCACCTTATTCTTTCTTTTTTTCAATTATTAGTTATCTTAACACTATCAGAATTAGTATTATTTTTACTTATCTCAATCTCTCTTATTATCGTCTTTGTTCTTGCAATTTCGTGTTTAACTTCTCTTATTTTCATATGATTACTTAATTGTCCTGTTACAGATTGAAAACGTAAACTGAACAATTCATCTTTTAAGTCAGATAATTTTTTGTCCAATTCTGCTATTGATAAATCTCTTAATTCACTTGCTTTCAATTTAACCCACCACCTGTTCTTCTCGCATGACAAAACGAGTCTTGATTGGTATTTTGTGTGAAGCCAATCTCATTGCTTCCCTAGCAATTTCTTCACCAACACCACCGAGCTCAAATAATATTGTTCCTGGTTTAACGACTGCAACCCAAAATTCCGGTGATCCTTTTCCTTTTCCCATTCTTGTCTCTGCAGCGGTTTTAGTAACAGATTTATGAGGAAAAACTCTAATCCAAACTTTGCCTCCACGTTTCACAGCATGTGTTACAGCAATTCTAGCAGATTCCAATTGGGCACTTGTAATCCAGGCAGATTGCAATGCTTGCAAACCATATTCACCAAAGGATATTAAGTTCCCTTTGTGTGCTTTTCCCTTCATTTTCCCACGTTGCATCTTTCTATACTTTGTTCTAGTTGGTTGAAGCATTTTCTCCCTCCCCTAATTCTTCTGTCTTTTTTTGTTGATCAATTTGGTTGTCTTGTCTCTTATCTCTATGATTCACTTCTGAGGTGCCTACAGACTTTTGAGTATTATTACTTCTTGGTAATATTTCTCCTTTAAATATCCATACCTTAACACCAACTTTACCATAAGTAGTATTTGCTTCAGAAAAACCATAATCGATATCAGCTCTTAGGGTATGCAATGGAAGCCTACCTTCCATATGCCACTCAGTGCGAGCTATTTCTGCTCCACCTATTCTGCCGGCAATCATTATCTTTATCCCTTCTGCTTTCATTTTAATAGCTCGAGATGCCGATTGTTTCATAATTCTTTTCACAGAAGCCCTTCTTAATATTTGATTTGCAATATCTTCAGCAACCAGTTGAGCATCAATCTCAGGTGCTTTTACTTCTTTAATATTGATTTGGAGCTCGCCATCTATTATTAGTTTGGATAAATTTTCTTTTAACCTGTTAACCTCGACTCCCTTTCTTCCAATAATAATTCCAGGTCTTGCACAGTTTATGGTTACTCTTATTCTGTTCGCAATTCTCTCAATATTTATTGATGATATTCCTGCATGTTTCAAATTATCTTTAATATATTTTCTTATTTTATAATCCTGATAAACATTTTGACTGTATTCCTTGCGACTAAACCATTTAACATCCCAATCTCTAATGATACCAATTCGTAAACCTTTTGGGTGAACTTTTTGTCCCAATTATTTTTCAACCCCTTTCTCTGCTACTTCAATGGTGATGTGACTTGTTCGTTTATTAATCCTAGCTGCTCTTCCCATTGCCCTCGCTCTAAATCTCTTTATTGTCGGTCCTTCATCAACGAATGCGCGATTAATGTATAATTCATCAACACTCATATCATGATTATTTTCAGCATTTGAAATTGCCGATTTTAACACCTTATAGATCATCTTAGCAGATCTCTTAGGTGAAAATTGTAATTGTAATAAAGCTGATCCCGTATCCCTTCCTTTAATCATATCAATCATTCTCCGACATTTTCTTGAAGACATCGGGATATATTTTCCAACAGATTTTACACCCATAATTTTCCTCCTATTTTTTACTAAATAAATCAATAATTTTAAAGAATTGATTGTTTATTTAATTGTTGTTGACCTCTCTGTGTGTGCTCCATGACCTTTAAACCTTCTGGTAGGTGAAAATTCTCCCAATTTATGGCCTACCATATTTTCGGTAATATAAACAGGTACATGTTTCTTCCCATCATGCACAGCAATTGTATGTCCCACCATCAAAGGAAATATAGTTGAATTCCTTGACCAAGTCTTTATTGGTTCTTTCTTTCTTTTTTTATTTAAATCACGGATTTTTTTTAATAATTTTTCATCAATATATGGACCTTTTTTAATTGATCTTGACATTGTACAATCAATCCCCCCTATTTATCTGTCCTTCTTTTAACAATATATTTATCTGAGTCCTTCTTCTTTTTCCTTGTACGATAACCTTTTGCTAGTAGTCCATTAGGTGATGCCGGATGTCTTCCACCAGCAGACTTTCCTTCACCACCACCTAGAGGATGGTCGACCGGATTCATGGCAACCCCTCTAACCTTTGGCCTTCTGCCTTTCAATCTGCTCTTTCCAGCTTTGCCTAGGGTAATATTGGAATGATTTAAATTACCTACTTGACCTATAGTTGCAAAACACTCCATACTTATAAGTCTTACTTCTCCAGAAGGCAATTTAACATGAGCATATTTACCCTCTTTTGCTAATATTTGAGCAATAGCTCCAGCAGATCTTGCCAATACTGCTCCCTGTCCCTTTTTCATTTCAATATTATGGATGAAAGTACCTTGAGGTATATCTTTTAGTGCCTTGGTATTACCAGGGCTAACTTCAGCTTTTCTACCAGAAACAATTACATCCCCAACTTTCAATTTTGCAGGGCAAACAATATACCTTTTTTCGCCATCCATATATTTTAATAATGCAATTCTTGCGGATCTGTTAGGATCATATTCAATACCTGCTACTTTTGCTGGTACTCCTTCTTTCTCTCTTAAGAAATCAATTATTCTATACTTTCTTTTTGTGCCCCCGCCTTTTCTCCTAACCATTATTCGTCCGTTATTGTTTCTACCAGCTTTTTTGCTCTTCCCTTTGGTTAACGTCTTTTCAGGTTTTGAGCTGGTAATATCTTCAAAGGTGGAAACAGTCATAAACCTTCTACCAGATGATGTTGGTTTATACTTTTTTATATCAGCCACTTTTATCGACACCTTTCTTTTCAAATAGTTATTGATTAAATATTGTCTAATTCTTTAATTTTCTGTCCTTTAGTTAAAGTAATGATAGCTTTTTTCCAGTGAGATGTTTTACCGCTATATTTTCCCATTTTTCTATTTTTTGCAGGAACCTTAATTGTATTAACTTTTGCTACTTTTACTTTAAATTTGTCTTCCACAATTTTTTTAATCTCATTCTTATTAGCGCCTAAATCCACTTTAAATATGTATTTACTGTCTTCTTTATCTCTTACGCTTTTCTCTGAAATTATGGGATGAATCAAAATTGTTTTATTAGAGGTCATTATACAAATACCTCCTCAATTATTTTTAAAGCACCTTTAGTTACTAACATTTTCTGATAATTTACAAGATCATAAGTATTTATTTTATTCGCTGTAGTAACTATGGTATTTTTTAAATTATGTACGGCTCTTTTAATTATTTCGTCTTCTTTGTCAATTACAATAATTATCTTATCGCTATTTATATTTAATTTTTCAAATATATATATTAAATCTTTTGTTTTTCCATTTTTCAGTTCTATCTTATCTAAAATTATTATATCGTTATTTTTTACTTTATCCGATAAAACGGATTTCAAAGCAACCAAGCGCATCTTTCTAGGAATAGAATATCCATAATTTCTATTCTCTGGGCCAAAAATAACACCGCCTCCTACCCATATCGGAGAACGAATTGTTCCAGCCCTAGCTCTGCCTGTTCCTTTTTGTTTCCAAGGCTTTTTGCCTCCACCTCTTACTTCGCTTCTACCTTTAGTAGAAGCTGTACCCCTTCTTTTTTCCGCTAGATAACGTTTTACAATTTGATGGACAATATGCTTATTTATTTTCGCATTAAACATATCATCATTTAATTTTATTTCACCTATTTTTTCGCCTTCAATACTTTGAACATTCATGTCAACCATAGCGCTACTCTCCTTCCTCCGCAGATAAGTTCACAAACTAATTAGGATACTTTTTCGACCGCTACAAGAGCATTATTAGGACCAGGAATAGCACCCCTTAATAATATAAGGTTCCGATCCAAATCTATTTTTATTATTTCGATATTTTTTATTTTTACTTTTTCATTACCCATCCTGCCCGGCAACTTTTGACCTTTAAAAACTCTTGCAGCATCGGTAGCACCAATAGAACCGGTAGCACGATAATAATCCTTTTGGCCATGCGTTTTTGGCCCTCCTGAAAAATTATGACGTTTTATAGAACCAGCGAACCCTCGGCCTTTACTGAAACCAATAACATTTACTTTTTCGCCTTCTTTAAATAAATCAACCTTTAGTTCTTTTCCAACTTCATATTGTTCAATATCCTCAAATCTAAATTCTCTTACATATTTAAAAGGTTTAACGTTTTGTTTTCCAAAATACCCTTTTAATGGTTTGCTAACTTTCTTTTTTTTATCATCAATAGATATAAATCCAAGTTGTAGGGCATCATACTGATCCTTTTTCTTTTCTCTCTTATTTACAACAATACAAGGTCCAGCCTTTAATACCGTAACACCAATGGCATCACCATTATCCAAGAATATATTAGTCATGCCAACTTTTTTCCCTAAAATACCAGTTTTCACTGTCCAACACCTCCAGGCAGATATTCAAACATAATTATTTTTTAACTTAGAGCTATTTTGTTTTAATATCAAAAATTATACTTTTTATTTCTGTAATTTTTTATTATTAATAAAGACTCCGTTGCTCTATTCCAGAGTTTTTATCTCTATATCAACGCCGGAAGGTAAATCCAGATGCATTAATGCCTCAACCGATTTTGAAGAAGGATCTATTATATCAATCATTCTTTTATGTGTCCTCATCTCAAATTCTTCCCTTGATTTCTTATCTACATGGGGTGATCTCAAAACACAATATTTATTAATTTCTGTCGGTAAAGGAATTGGACCTGAATATTTACCTCCTGTTTTTTTGATTGCATCAATTATTTTTAAAGCTGAATTATCTAATATTCTATGATCGTAAGCCCTAAGCCTAATCCTTATTTTTTGCATGTCAGGTTTTTTACCTCCTCATTCTTTATGACCGCATTTTTTAAGCTACTCAACTATTTCGGTAACCACACCGGCTGCAATGGTTCTTCCGCCTTCACGAATAGCAAAACGAACTCCTTTTTCCATAGCAATTG
>CAZAJW010000323.1:0-7892 GCA_964485485.1 uncultured Atribacterota bacterium
TGATCCAACTATTGGGAAAGGCTACACTATGTCTTATCAGGAATTTATGAATTTAAATTTAACAACAAATCAAAAATATTGTATGACAATCGTTATCACCCCCAGTTATGTATAAAAATAAACCAGTTCAAAGTAAATAAGAGGTATTAAAATGAATATTATGAAAAGTAGCTACGATTACTGTGAGATATCAGAAAATCAAGGAGAGTACCTGGTAGAATATGGTTATCAGACTTATAATGGGAAAATAATATCTCCGCCGATTAAGATAGGTGACAGAAGTTTCTCTACTGAGAAAAAGGCATTGCGTTATGCCAAAAAAATTACTTCCAGAGAATGCATTAAACTTGAAAGGTAAAAATAATTCTTTCCCTTAACGGTAGGATAAATTACTCCTTTGATTAAAAAAGATAAATATTTAAATACCAAAGAACTCTTTAGAGATAAATCTAGAAGAGTTCTTTTTCTTCCCGGAATAGCTGATTAATGATTTTGACAGCCTCATATCATCGTGTTATGATTGATAATAAAAGTGTTATCAATAGTTTAAAAGGTGGAATATGTCACACTTAGTTCGATTTAGTGTTTCTCTGGAAAAAGAGCTGCTGAAAAGATTTGATTATCGCATTAATGAGCAAAGATACAAGAATCGCTCTGAAGCCTTGAGGGATTTGATAAGGGAAGATCTTGTAGTAGAGGAGTGGCAAAAGGACGAAAAAGTTGCCGGTACTATAACCCTGGTTTATGATCATCATAAACGGGGATTAGTTCAAAAATTAACTTCTCTGCAACATGAATATCACAATATAATTATATCGACGCAACATATCCATCTGGATCATGATAATTGCCTGGAAGTAATTATTGTACATGGGAAGGCCCATTTTTTAGCTCAGCTTGCCAGCAAACTAAAGTCAGTCAAGGGTGTGAAATACGGTAATCTGGCCATGGCTACTAGTGGAAAAGAATTAGTTTAAGTCTAAACTTTGACTTGATACATTACATAGGACAAAAGAGGAGAAATTATGAATATTGGTATTCTGGGACTCCCTTTGACTGGGAAAACAACTTTGTTTAATCTCTTAACGAATCAACACAAACAAACAAATTCTTTTACATCTCGTAAAATGAAGAATATTGGTATTGCGAAGGTTGCCGATGATCGTGTTGATTATTTGAGTTCAATTTATCAGCCTAAAAAAACTACCCATGCAACAATTGAGGTGATTGATATTCCGGGTATTTCATCAGATATCCCGGAAAAAGAAAAGCAAAATGTCTTTACTCAAATACAAAATGTAGATGCACTCTTAATGATTGTCCGAGTTTTTTATGATACTTTAATTCCAGGGACTACTGATCCACTTTCTCAAATAGAATCTTTGGTTTATGAAATCCTTTTAAGGGATTTAGAAATAACGGAGAATCGTATAAATAGACTAAATCAATCTAAAAGAAAATTAACCCATCAAGAAGAAATGGAAAAGCAAATTTTGGAGAAATGTTATCAGCATTTAAGCAATGATAAACTATTAATTAGCCAAAGTTTAACAGAGGAAGATTCAAAACTCCTGAGTGGATTTGGTTTATTTACCCTTAAGCCAATAGTTGTAGTAATTAATCTTGATGAAGATCAGTTACGTAATAATCAATTTCCAAATCAAGAAAAATTTAATCAGTTCATTAAGAATCACCAAATGGCTAGTATTCCGATCTGTGGAAAACTGGAAATGGAAATCAATGAATTAACCGAAGAAGAAAGACAAGTCTTTTTAGAAGATTTAGGTTTTCAGGAAACAGGTATCGAGAGATTATCGCATGTTCTCTATCGACACCTCGGTTTGATATCATTTTTTACTGTAGGAAAAGACGAGGTAAGGGCCTGGACTATTCATGAAGGTACAACGGCAGTTAAAGCAGCAGGTAAAATCCATAGCGATATAGAGCGTGGTTTTATCCGGGCGGAAGTTGTACGTTTTGAAGATTTTAAACAATTAGAATCAATGCAAAAATTAAAAGAAAAGGGGTTATTAAAAGTAGAAGGCAAAGATACTATTATTAAAGATGGTGATATTATTAATTTTCGATTCAATGTTTAGCCCAAAATAGAGAGCTTGAAGTTAAAATTATTTATTAGCCTATAAATGTATATTTATAGGTAGTATATAAAAGATAAATTTCTCTTATAAAAGCAATATATAATATGGCAATGCCAGGAATAATGAAAGGAGGTTTTAGGGAAATTTCCCTGAAAAAGTTCCAGTGCCGAAAATAGACGAAAAACAATTAAAAGAGGTAACCAGATTAATAAAAGATTCAAAATATACTGTTTGCTTAACAGGAGCAGGGGTAAGCACTGCCTCTGGAATTCCTGATTTTCGGACACCTGGGAAGGGACTATGGTCTAAAGTAAACCCCATAGAAGTTACCAGTATACAGGCTTTTCAGGAAAACCCCGCTCGTTTTTATCAGTTTTACCGCCCCAGGATAGAAGAGTTACAGAAAGTTTCTCCCAATCAAGCCCATCATTCCTTAGCTAAATTGGAGCAGGCAGGATATCTTCATTTTTTAATAACCCAGAATATTGATGATTTGCATAAAAAGGCAGGGTCCGAGCACATACTGGAAATTCATGGTAATTTAAATCAAGCTATCTGCTCTAAATGTGGGAAAAAGATTTCCTCAGAACTATTAATTAAAAAAATTGAAGAGAATGAACAGAACATCCCTTATTGCCAGTGTGGCGGTGTTTTTAAGCCGGATGTTGTTTTATTTGGTGAAGTACTTTCTAATCTTGATGAAGGAATTGATGAAGCCAATAAGGCTGATTTATTCTTAGCGGTAGGGTCATCATTACAAGTATCTCCTGCTAACTTATTACCTGAGTATAGTCTAGCTCAAAAGGGAAAATTGATTATTATTAACTATATGGAAACACACCTGGATAATAAAGCTGCTGTTGTTATTCATGAAGATGTTGGCTTATTTTTGTTAGCATTGTGTCAGCATTTAGATATATTTTAATTTTTCAGAGAGGAGTTTTATATGAATCATTCTGAAATCATTGTCTTAATAGTATCTTTTCTGGCGATTGTCATCAGCTTATTCACTATCTGGTTAGCAATGATGTTTTATAGACTCTACAGTCAATTGTCTTTATTAGTTATTGAAATGTCCAAAGGATTGGAAATGAGTACAGCCCGATTAGAGAAAATACCTGCTCTTTTATATGAGAAAAAAGTTTTTATACCAGAAAAGCAAGAACACAATCCAGAACCCAACAATAATCTCCATAAGGAGGAAAAATAATGGAAAATATTTCTGTTCTTGGTCAGTCATCCCAATTATTGGCCAGTGGCATTGTTTTGTTGGCATTATCTCTAGGTATTGTTTTTTATTATTGGTCCTTGCAATTATTTAAGAAATTTGACTTACAGATTAAAAAGATGAAGCAAAATATTGATAGCCTGGAGACTTTGTCACAGTCTATTTATGAGACTGCCTATCGGGATATAAAGAAAAATAATATCAAAAATGATCTAGATGGTAATATAGTAAATATTCCCAAGAAAGAACAATATTCCCTTAAAGAAATAAAAGCACAAATCCAAAATTTAATCCAAAGGCAAGCTGAGATTACCCAAACAATTGAAGAAAAATTAAATGAAAAGAAAATTGAACAACAAGAAAATTTTTCATTGGATACGGGTTCAGAACAATTCTTAAAAGCTGAAGAGAAAGCAAAATATCAAAAAATTAGTAAATTAGTAATAAAGCACCTTCAGGATTTATTAAAGGAAAAAGAACAAGTCACTGCCCAAGAACTGGTTTATACCATGCCTGATCAGTATCCTTTGGCAGATATTTATCGAACCCTGGAACTAATGAAAGAAAAAAATCAAATTGACTGGGAAGACAGAAGTATAAGCCCTCAGTCTATGTTAAAAATTAAATAGATGCGAGTTAGCATTACCAGAACCTGTATTGCATCTATTTAATTTCTGAAAATATTTTTAGCAATTAGACCATTATTCCTATTACCCAACCCAGTAACTCTATACAGTGTACCCTGATTTTATATTTTCATTATTATTGCTATGAAAAGAAAAATTTGATAAAATATGTGCAATTATGCTGTAATAATTAATTAAATTTATTTTTTTAAAGATTATGTACTATCACTAGAAGACAGAAAGGTAATATTATATGCTTATTAACAATGTTATTGAAGCAATTGGCAATACACCGCTTTTGCGTTTAAATAAAATATCTTCGGGAAATGTTTTTGCTAAGGGAGAATTCTTAAATCCCGGCGGGAGCATAAAAGATCGTGTGGCGAAATATATTATCGAGGAAGCAGAAAACGATAAGAAATTAAAACCCGGCATGACAATTATTGAATCTACCTCCGGCAATACAGGCATAGGGTTAACACTTATAGGAGTGCAAAAGGGCTATGAAGTTATTTGCATTATGCCGGAAAATATGAGTGAGGAACGGAAAAAAATTATTCAAGCCTTTGGCGGTAAAATTATTGCCACCCCTGCTGGAGAGAGTTTAACCGGTTCTATTAAGAGAATGAGAGAATTAACAGAACAAGATCCGGAAAGATATTTTATTACAGATCAATTTGCTAATCCTAAGAATCCTGAGACTCATTATAAAATCCTAGGTCCCGAAATATGGAAAGATACCAAAGGAGAGATTGATATCTTCGTTGCCGGAGTAGGTAGTGGCGGAACACTTCAAGGTATGGGTCAATTTTTAAAAGAGAAAAATCCTTCCATTAAGATTGTGGCAGTGGAACCAAAAAATAGTGCAGCACTTCTGGGCAAAGAACCAGGGTTACATCAGATACAGGGTATTGGGGATGGATTTATCCCCGGAGTTCTGGATGTTAATATCGTTGATTTTGTGATTACGGTATCTGACGAGGAGGCCATTGAAACCACTCGATTGTTATCTCTTCAAGAAGGGTTATTAGTAGGTACTTCTTCAGGTGCGAATGTGTTTACTGCTTTACATCTGGATAATGGAAAAAATCGAATTGTTACTGTTTTGCCCGATAGGGCTGAAAGGTATTTTAGTACTGCCCTATTATAAAAATCAATTAGATATATTATTTGATTTTAAAAAAGATTGTTTTCTTCTTGTATTATTTCTTTTTTGAGAGACCAATCTGTCTAGCTGAACGGTAATTACCGATCCTATGACCAGCAATATACCCAACAATTTCCAGCCCACTAGTTGTTCATTAAAGAATAGATAAGACACTATTACTGCAACAACAACTTCAATGGTGCTGATAATTCCTGCTTTAGAGGCTTCTATGCCCATTGATAATCCGCCAATATAGAATAGATAAGCAAAAATAGTAGAAATGATACTAAGAGAAAGCGTGTAGACCCAGATAATATATCCACTACCCTGTTGGAAGAGTATCAGTGGTTGTGAGAACGGTAAATAAAACATCAGGCCAAACCCAATAGAATAAAAGACAATAGTATAAGGATGACATTTATTGGCAATCGGTTTACTGAGAATAGTGAGTGAACCAAAGGTTAAACCAGCTGCTAATCCTGTCAATATTCCTGAGGAATTAAGTTGTAAATTTTCCCAGGAACCTCCAGTCACAGTGAAGAAACATCCGGTTACACATAATAATAGTGCCATGATTTTATTGGCAGTGAATAATTCTCGAAAAAATATTCTTGCCATTAAGGCAATAAATATAGGAGCAGTATACAATAACGTTACAGCAGTTGCAATAGAGGTTATTCTGATAGTAGTAAAGTAACTGATATTAAATAGGCATTGGCTGATTAAACCAATAGCGATAACATATTTTAAAATTTCCCGATCAATTTTCAATTTTGATTTGTCTGTAAAATAGAGATATAGAAATAGAATAATAAAAGCAAAAAACATTCTCCAAAAAATGATAGTCGATAGAGGGAGTTGGGCATCCAATAAATTTTTCACAAAGAAACCTACTGAACCCCAAAGGCTTCCTGCGGTAGCTATCATTAAATAACCTTTTGTCTTTTTGAGCAAAACCGACTCCTTCTAAAATATCAATCCTATCTCTTATTACATCACTTGGTATTATAGAGGAAAAATAGACTTAATTCAAAATAATTTTAGAACCAATCGTAAATCTTAATTTTCTTTTTCTTGATTTAGCTTGCAAAATATCTTGTATTGACTTACTATTTGTTTTGGGCAGTCTTGAATTTATCTTCTTGATTATTTTAACTATTTTTATGCTGTTATAAATTTCTTAATTTTCTGTACTAAGAGATTAAATAAATTTTACAGAATGGTTTGATTTTTGAAAGGAGCAAGAGATGAAGTATATTGATAGCCAATCTTATTCCCCCTATTTTAATTTAGCCTTAGAAGAATATATCTTAAAAAACAAAAATATGAAAGAAGACGTTGTTTTTCTTTGGAAAAACACTCCAACTATTGTAGTTGGAAATAATCAGAATACCATCGAAGAAATTAATATGCCTTTTGTTAATGAGAAAGAAATCAAGGTAGTTCGTAGACTTTCGGGAGGCGGAGCTGTTTATCAGGATTTGGGCAATTTAAATTTTACCTTTTTGAAGCGTTTAGGAAAACCATCTAATTTGGAAATTAAGAAATTTGCCTTACCTGTTGTTGAAGCATTGAACAAATTGGGTGTTCCGGCTGAGTTAACCGGGCGTAATGATATTACCGTAGAAGGAAAGAAAATTTCTGGTAATGCACAACGTCTTTTCAGGAACAAATTACTCCATCATGGAACACTTCTTTTTGATACAGATTTGGAGGTTATGGCGAAGGTATTACAGGCCGGACTTGACAAGATTCAATCAAAGGGAATCAAATCAATTCGGAGTCGTGTCACCAATATTAAGCCTTATCTTGCACAGCAGGGAGATATTGAAGAATTCAGGGAATCTATTCTGAGAGAATTATTCCAGGGAGAGAAAATTGATCAGTATTTTCTCAATGAAGATGATTTAAGACAAATAAATAAACTGGTAAAAGATAAATACAATACCTGGGAATGGAATTTTGGCTATTCTCCTCCTTACAGTATAAAAAATACTCGTAGATTTCCGGCTGGAAAAGTTGAATTATTTCTTGATGTAGAAAAGGGAATCCTAAAGAATTGTCAAATTTTTGGAGATTTTCTATCATTATGTGATATTTCTGAGATCGAGAAGAAATTAAAGAATAAACGCCATGAATCGGAAATCATAGAGAGAACACTATCACAGTTTAACCTTAAATATTATTTTGGAGACATAACATTACAGGAAATAATGACAGTTTTCTTTGGATAATTAATTTTATTGAACCATAAAAAATCACCTTAACTTATAATTTTCTTTGAAAAAATAGGCTAATTTGGGTATAATTGATAAGTTCATTTAAAAACAAAATAAAATTTCTTCGAGTTGTCTATTCTAAGGGCATAGCCTATGACAGACATCCGTTAGGTTCATTAAGAAATTTTTGAGCCCCCCGTATTGGAAAGAAGAAAAAAAATCCTGTATGGGAATTCCATGCAGGATTTTTTAGATATAGGCAATTTTCTTAATTAATTATTTGAAACAGGCATATTATTCTGATAAGAGTATAAGAATAGAAAGCCACAAAAACAACTAAAAAATTATTAAGATGCTTTAGGTTAAAGCATTAAAGCAAAAGTTATCTTTAATAGAATTTAATAAGATTAAGAGAGGGGTTTCAGGGGATTCTTCCCCTGACTAACTTTTAGCTTCAACTAAAAGTTATCTTTAATAGAATTAATAAAATTAACTATGATTAAGAGAGGGGTTTCAGGGGATTCTTCCCCTGACTAACTTTTAGCTTCAACTAAAAGTTATCTTTAATAGATT
>CAZAJW010000324.1:0-2818 GCA_964485485.1 uncultured Atribacterota bacterium
TAAAGTCACTTAGTAATAGGTGAAATCAATTCTTTGTTTAGAATTGATTTACAGTAATATATAAAATAGAGTCCTAGATATCTTGCTATACTTACCTCTAAATTAAATGTTACTGAAATATAATAAAAAGGAGGAAAATATATGCAAGGTAGTAAAGTTTATGTCGGAAATTTAAACTATTCCGTAAATAACGAACAACTCGAAGAGCTTTTCGCTAATCATGGCACTGTAAAAAGTGTTAATATTATCGAAGGCAAAGGTTTTGGTTTTGTGGAAATGTCTACTCCAGAAGAAGCCGAAGCAGCCAAGCAAGCTTTGAATGATACTGAGTTTAATGGTCGTCCATTAAAAATTGATGAAGCCAGACCACAAAAGCCCAGAAGAGATTTTAACGATAACAGAAGACGCTATTAGCTTTTAGTTGAAGTGTTTTAAATAAAAATAAAAACCCCTTTAGTATAAAAATTAAAGGGGTTTTTATTTTTATTTTAGAAAAATTAACAAGGATTAAAAAATGAAAAACAAGATAATAAAAAACAAAATTGAAGAACTTCCTATGATGCTATAACAAAATCCTTATGGCTATCAGGTAGGTAGTAAGTGAAACGGAAACAGAGAGAACCATTCCCCAGATTATATCAACTATTGTTACTAATAAAGGCCAGTCTTTTAATGTTGCCAGGTTAGTAAGGTCATAAGTAGAGTAAGTCAAAAGGCCGTAAAATATTGCTGCTATGATGAGATAATTTAAACTTCTTTTTTCAATTGCCGGATATAAGACAAAAAAGACCAGACCGGCAATAAAGAGAAAGTAAAAAAGCATAGCAGCTATCCAATTTATATTTGTTTTCATTAAAAATCCAATCTGACTCCGGTAAAAATTTTTTGCTACAAGTCCTAACCAGATCATATCGATAAAAAAAAATACCGGCAAGGCAATCAGATAAAGCTTTTGAAACATCTTATCTCTCCTTGAACATTTTAAAATTTATTTAAAAAGACTTTTCTTTACAACCAACCTTTTCTCCAATATATTTTTTAAAGATTTTCATCAGAAAATCCTATTATTTATACTGATACAGATAATCAAAATATCATATTCAGGAATGATATAATTTATATATAGACTTTTATTTGTAATAATTTTTATATTTATGTAGGAGGGTTATTACTCTTTTCTACCTGATTATTTTCATAACTAATCCAGTCGCTAAATCCTCCTATGTAAAGTTTGGGAGAATAGCCTAGCTCGTCCAAGACAAGGAAATTGATGCTTGCCGCAATACCCGAACCACAATAGAGGATGATTTCCTGGTATGGTTCAAGCCAGTCCCATAGCTCAGATAGCGTTTTTCTTTTCTTTAAAAGTCCTTCACCTTCAAAATTTTTATTACAGGGAAAATTAACAGCACCGGGAATATGTCCTGCTTTTTTATAGAGATTTTCTCTCTTCCCGGTAAATCTTTCATTTTCTCTGGAATCAATAAGTATTACCTCCGGAATGTCTTTTTTATGCTTAACATATTCAATTTCACAAAATATCTTTTTGTTTAGTTTAATATTTATATCTTTTGAACCTTCTGAAATATTTGGTGAGTTAAGTTCGGTTGTTACAGGATAGCCCTGTTCGACCCAGTTTTTAAAGCCCCCATCCAGAAGGTAGCAGTTTTTGTGCCCAATATATTTTAAGGTCCACCATAGTCTTGCAGAGGCATTCATCTGGTCATCATAACTAACAATAGTCGTATCTTTGTTAATACCAGCTTTTGATAATACGAAGAGCAGCTGATCCAAATCAGGCAAAGGTCTCGCCCCTCCATGCCTTGCCGGAGTGCCTACCAGGTCTTTATCCAGATTTAAAAAAATAGCATTTTTTAGATGGCTTAAATTAAAAACTTTTTTGCCATATTCAGGATTATAGAGATCAAAACGGCAATCGATAATAACAACATTTTCATCCTCAATATGCTCTTGGAGCCAGCAAGCAGAAACTATATTTCTCATACAATCTATCCTTTATTAATTATATTCTTTAGATCATAAGATCATATTTATTATTAAATACCAAAATATCATATTATAAAGTAACTAACAAGACATTTTAAGACTCCTGAAATTTTTATTCGTAATACAAACCCTGCTTTCAGGGTCATATTTGGATTAGAAAAGACTCTGAATTCACTTTAAACCATAAATTTGTTATAATAAAAGACTGGACAATGTAATCCAAGGCAGGAGTACAAAATTTATGACTTTTTTAAATAATATTACTAAGAATAATACGAATACGGAAATATTGCAAAAAGTAAGGGCAGAGCAGAAATCCATTTATGCTCTTGAACATATGCTCGGTTACCATATTAAGGAAATTGAAGAGTTGAGACCTCACAAAGGTAATATTGAATTTATTGCTAAATCGGATTATGCTGAAAATCCCGATTTGGTTGATTTATCTTATTGGGCAGAGCGTATTGATAACATCGAAACGAGTATTAAAAAAAATGAAAAGATTATTACCAGGTTGTATGATAGGTTATATTCCAAAATTATATTCAAGATGATTGAAGGTGAAGAATTAAGCCCTCTAGATATATTCTTTTATCATAGTAAAAAATACATAGAGAAAATAAGGACCGGAGGGTTGAGTTTTTGGGAATTGGTAAAACATTATGATTGGGAAACTCAAAGTTTTGCAGACTTGGATTAAGTTAAAAGTTAAAAATTGATTCTTGGTGCCGAAGGGGGGATTTGAACCCCCACAGGTGCAAGACCTACTACGCCCTGAACGTAGCGCGTCTACCGATTCCGCCACTTCGGC
>CAZAJW010000325.1:0-8222 GCA_964485485.1 uncultured Atribacterota bacterium
GTCAGCGGCATGAATAGCTCCTTGCTCATGTCTGGTTAATATGTTTTCAAATGGGAGCTTTTTTGTTTTCCCAAAAGTATCGTACAAAGGCATGATTGCAGCACCGATGATACCAAAAATTACCTTGACTTTTTCCTGTTTTAGAGATTCAACAATAATTTCAGTTCCGCTTAATTCCATATTCTTCACCTCTTTCCAATTTTTATCAGAAATTTACTATTCATTATTTTATTTAATAAAAATCCCCAGCAGACCGGTTCTTTTATTTCAAGACAAGGAACCTTCCGCTGGGGTCTTTTTTACCCACGGTGTAATACGAATCTATAATGTATTAAGTACTAATGATATCCGTATTTTATGCCGCTTGGTCCAGACTTTTATATATAAAACGGAACCCTAGACATACTTCCCTTAATAATAAAAAACGCCCCTTCTAAACCAACCGGCTTAGATAGGGACGAATTTCTCGTGTTACCACCCTATTTCGGTAGAAAATCTTCTTTCTACCCTCATTATAAAAAAACACTGGAAATAAATTTACTAAAATTCAATAATCTTAATCTGCTGGAAGTGAGTTTCAGTAACATTTACTACCATATTCACAGCGATTAATGGCTCTCTTCAGCAAATTATTACCTAATTGCTTCCTGCATAATTTTTAATGATAATTTTAGCAATTCTACTAATATAATATGTTTTTGTCAAATTAATTTTGAATATTTTTTATATAAAGTGTTAAGTATAGCCTTTTTGAATGACTTGAAGTCTAAAGGAAGAGACTATAACTACAATTTAAATATAAAAAATATGGGAATTTTAGAGGATTTTATTTCTCCTATTATACTTTCGCCAATAATATCTATAATATAAGCTCAACTGCATCTTTGGTAGCTTATCTAACCCTGCTCCCCAGTTTCCTACGATATCCTGTGCCTGTACAAAATATTCATCTATCAGATCTTGATTAATATCTTCATCTTTATTGGCATTTTCAATTCCAGTAATCATTTTTTGTTCATAATTATCGATTAAAGGTTGAACTTTCCTTAAAGCTGAATGATAATATTTTAGGGCTTTACGATGGTAGTACTCACTTTTCCACCAATATGAATTCTGATCATAATAGGCACTTCCTTCTTTATATTCTTTCGGTAGTTTGGTATTGTAGGAAAAAACCGGGAAATAAGGACTCAGACAGGGATTGGATGCTCCGGTTGTATAATAAAAGTTATTCTCTTTGCTGATACTGGCAACCAGGGAGCATACTGTTTGTGTTCTTCTAAACAATGAATCTGCTGCATGTAAGCATAAAGTTCCCCCAGGTCCCTTTTGAGGAGTCCATTGAGGATTGTTTCCATGATCACGTAAAATATTTATAAAATTCTTTACAGTAAATTTATTATTGTTCCTTTTAAGCAATTCGCGGGAACGTTTTTCTCTAATTATCCCATTGGCAGCCCAGGTCATAAATCTATCTGAATAACATTTTCGAAAATTAAAATCATTTTGGCTTTTACAATACCCTTTGTTAATAGCATTTTTAATCAACCCTTCAGAACATTCGTCATAGTCCTGCTGTAAGGATATAACATTGGATATACTCCAGAAATCAGTAATCTTTTTCCATGCCCACCATTTTTTCACAGTCTCCAATACATAAGCTTCTTTTTTATCAGCAATCAGAAAACTATTCATATATTGTAACTTAAATCGATAACCACAATTACCACCCTGGTCATATTCTTCCAATAATCCAATAATGACCTCTAAAGCCTGTCGTGCAGTATTACTTCGTTCAAGCGCTAATCGTACTAAATCCATACCGGTAAGGCCTTTTTTGGCTGGTTTTTCTTTAGTAAATATTGCCTCATTACCAATAACCACTCCGTGTTCATTTCCTCCCATCTCTGCACCAAACATCCAAAACGGTTGACAAAGCAATACCCGAGCTGTTTCCGAAACTTGAGGGATGGTTAAATAAGTACACTTAACAATATCTGTATGACTGTGTTTTTTGTGGGGAATAATGCGGATATTTTGTGCTTCATCAGGTTCACGGTCACTATTTTTACCAAAAAGAGTCAATCCTTCTTTAACAACAGAACCTAGTGCTACAATAGTATCACACATATTTATTATCTCACTATCTAAATTTTAAAAAAAATAAGTACAAATCTTTATTTTGTAATATTTTATCATTTATTGATATTCCATTCAAAAAGATTGAATAAATTATTTAGTTAGCCAATATATATTATTATGTACTAAGTAAAATATGGTAGAATATTTTATATTACTATCTTTATTACCTAAAAAGGTTAATATTGATTAGTGTTTAAGTAAAAATAAAACATTCCATCTATTTTTTGATAGGAGGCCTTGAAAAATGCAAACAAAAAATGTATTATTTGCAATTACTTTTGTATTGATAATGACAATAACACTCAGTGGATATGGGGAAAACCAACCTGTATCAGCTGGTTCGGTACCACAGAAAATCATCCAAACATATGGAGAAGCAGAGCTGACATCCCAACCTGACCTGGCACAAATAAGCTTATCAATTGAAACACATAGCAGATTAGCGGATGATGCTGTTGAAGAGAATGCAAGGATTGCCAATGCAGTTAGAGAAGCTCTGCTGGATTTTGGTTTATCTAAGGATAATCTAAAAACCGGCTCATACAGGTTACACAGTTATCGTGAACTACCAAGAGAAAATCCGGATATTGAAGAAGAGTTAATTTACTACCAGGCAACTAATGAAATAATTGTTTCAACTACTCAGTTGAATAATGTAGGAGAAATCATAGACCTTGCGGTCATAACCGGAGCAAATAATATAAACTACATCAGCTTTGAACTTAAAGATCCGCAGGATCTAATGATACAGGCACTTCAAATGGCTACCCGGCAAGCTTACCGAAAAGCTGAAGCAATTGCCGACAGTGCCGGGGAAACTGTCGCAACATTACACAGTCTCAGGGAAGAAAAAACTGATTATACGCCTTATCGGTTCGGGGATAATATGCTGCAAAGAGAAATGGCCATTTCTGCTGTACCAACCCCTATCTCTCCTGATGAGGTAAGCGTTAGGGCAGCAGTAATAGCAGAATTTTCTTTAATAATTGAGTAAGTCATTCTCATTCTAAGTAAATAGCAATTTTCTTTTCATTTAAAAAAACATTGAAAAAAGAGATAAACAACCTATTCATTCATAATTTTTAATAATTCCCGGGCAGCCTCTGTTGGGCCTTTTTGTTCATATCCGGGAATACCTAACCTAGTTCTTAATTGGCCAACTTTGACTTTATTCTCAAATAACTTATTAAAATGTTTTAAGGCAATTTTTTCATGCAATTCCTTATACTGTGACGGTCCAAAAATATTAGCATAATAACTTTGCACCAACCCTTTTTCCGTTGTCGTGCCTTTAGCTAACCTGGCTCCGTTTTTAAAAACCGGAATTGCTTCTTTTACAGAGGAAAATTCCTCAAAAATTGGATGATTATTATCTACATCCTCAAAATTATTAGCATAAAGAAAATAATCCACTTTATATCCCTTTAATATTTCCTGTAAGGTCGTAATCGGAATAACTGCTCTGGCATTAGTTTTTTGGGGACTCATAATAATAGAACGGTCAATTACTCCAAAAGCATATCCCGGCTGCAAATCATCCAATCTGACAAAAGCACCTACTTCGGTACCAAAACTTATTACTTCACCTTTTTTATTTATCTCCAGAGAACCCATATCATCATAGATAATAATCATATCTCTGATATATTCTTTAGCTAAAACCCTAAAAGCCTCCAAAGACTCTGATTTTCCTGTTCCTGAGTCTCCCATAATTACCAGATTGGCATACTTGCCATTTTTTAGGCATATCCGAACCATAGCCCCATGAACAGGCATTCTTCCTATTTTCATCATTTTGATATTATGTAAGGTAAGCATCATTTTTTTGATGTAGCCGAAATATCCCATTTCATTTTTTGCCGGCAGAGCTCCCACTAAAATATTATTCTTTTCATCATCATAAAAAACAGTAGGATTATCATTATACTTAGCCAAAGAAGTTTTGGGAACTCCGAAAAGATAAATTGCTTCAGGCGTCTTTAGAAGTTCTTCGTCATGAGCTAGTTCAAAAAGATTAGCCAAGGCAGAACCTAACCCAATAAATTTATTATGGAAAAAGAGATATATGATTAAACTGCCTACTTTTGCCGGGAAACAGAGCCAATCCCTGGCATTAATATGTATATCTTCAATAGGATTTACTTCAACTTTTTTAAATTCCCCTTCTCTTTTATTCATTAGTGGGTCCACAATAAGGGGTGGTTCAATTAATATTTGGGTAATCAGAGGAATATCCCTGACTATATTCTTATATTCTAAGGGAAGCCGATAATCCATGCTTCTGGTTATAAAACCAACCTGGCAACCAGCAGGAATTTGACGGTATATTCGTGGATGATCTCCGGTTATGTTTTCACAGATATTCCGATAAGTTTTTCTCACTAGATGATTAAGTTCTTCAATTGTTTCATTGAAAGCCCTATAAGGTTTTTCACAAGACTTTACTCCGTCGCTTTCTTCTAAATCATATTTTATAAAAAAGCGCTCATAGTGTCTCCAAAAATCATATAATCTTTCTACAAACTGATGGAATAGATAGGAATTTCTAAACAGCTGTTCAAGCTTCGAATTAACTTTAACAGCTTTCTTAATACTATCGTCTCCGCATAATAAAAGAAAACTCTCTATTATAAGTTTTTCCCAGTCAGATTCCGAAACCTCTCCAAAGATAACCAAAAGAGGAGAGTCTTTTTTCTGTAAATACTTTAAATATTTTTCAACAACTTTTCCGAACAACCTACTTTTTACTAACTCTTTAGCATCTCTGCAAATACCACTATTGCTTTTAATAACTACTTGCTTATCATAAAAATGGAATTCTTCGTTCATTGTATATCTTTATCTCCATTCCTGGTTTTTTGGATGTAATATGCTCTGGCAAAAAAATAACTTGAGAATAGTTTAAGTTACCTTCCTTTTGTTGTCAAATAATTGTCAAATAAAACATTCTTCTTCTTAAAAATAGAAAACTTAATATAGCAAATTAAAATTAAAACTTTGCATTCAACCATATTTCACCGAGTGATTTCAATTGATCAAAACAATCCAAATTTGACTGTCATGGCAGTTTAGATTATCCTATATTCCAGTAATCCAAAAATCATAGATAGATTTTTTCTCTTTCAATTTTTCAATATAAAGGTGAAAAAATATGAATTTTTTAGATTTAGCAAGAAATAGACAAAGTGTGAGAGCATACCAGGACAAACCTGTTCAGCGCGAAAAAATTGAAAGATGTCTCGAAGCCGGGCGGCTTGCTCCTTCTGCCAGAAATGCTCAACCCTGGCAATTTGTTGTAATAGATGACCTAGAGTTAAAAGATAAAGTAGCCAGAAAAACTTTTAACAAAATTGTTTCTTTCAATCGTTTTTCTCTACAGGCTCCTGTTTTAATAATAGTAATTTCGGAAAATAAAGGAATTATTAATAAAATTGGAAGGGCAATCAAGAATAAGCAATTTAATTTAGTCGATATTGGAATTGCTGTTGAGAATATTTGTCTCCAGGCAACTGAAGAAGGATTAGGTACCTGTATTTTAGGATGGTTCGATGAGACCGGCGTAAAAGAACTTTTAAATATTCCACAATCTAAAACTATTGAACTAATTGTTACCATGGGTTATCCGCAATCCAGTGAAATCCGCCCGAAAAAACGAAAAGAATTAGATGAGATTAGAAGTTATAACCGATACAAATAAATATCTATTTATGTTACAGAATCTCTGATTTCATCATACTTTTTATACTCCTCATGATCAATGATTTCCTGTAATGCCTGAACAACCTGCCAGACATCTTCAAAAGTATTATAAAGAGCAACAGGTGCAAATCGGATGATATTCGGATAACGAAAATCAGGAATAATGCGCCTGTCTTTTAAGGATTTGTTAATTCTGGCAGCCTCTGGATGCTCCACAGCAACATGTCCACCACGTCTTTTTTCTTTCTTCGGACTACCAATTCGGTAACTGTAAGGTTTTTTGGTCAAACCTCTCTCTTCTAACAGGCTAATCATGTAACCGGTAAGCTGCAAGGATTTTTTCCGTATATTATTAATGCCTGCCTCCTGAAAAATTTTTAATGAACCTTCTAGTGGTGCCATACTCAGCAGATGAGGTGTGCCAATTTGCCATCCGCCGGCACTTTTGGCTTTTTCAAAAGTTAAAGACATGTCAAATTGTTTATCTTTTCGGTAACCCCACCAGCCAGTCAGTGCAGCCTGGGCTTTTAAATGCTTTTTATTAATATAAAGACCAGCTACACCACCAGGGCCATTGTTCATATATTTATAATGACACCAGAAAGCAAAATCTATTCCCCATTGATTAAAATAATGAGGCATGGTTCCCACAGAATGGCTGCAGTCAAAACCAATAATGATACCTTTTTTATTTGCTTCTTTGGATAAATATCCCATATCCAATAATTGTCCACTGCGATAAAGAACCGAGGGCAACAAGATAAGGGTAATCTCTTCACTCATCATTTCGACAATATCTTCTTCCTTTAAAAACCGGCCATCTCTACTTCTAACCAATACTAGGTTTTCCTTCGGGTTAATCCCTTTCAGTTTAATCTGGCTGCTCAATGCATAAATATCGGAAGGAAAATTAAGCTCATCGGCTAAAATCTTTCTCTTTTTACCAACAGGCTGATAAAAAGTGCCCACCAGGGAATGAAGATTAACAGTAGTGGATGAGGTGATGATCACTTCTTCCGGTTTTGCCCCCAGTAAACTAGCCATTTGGGCGCCCAGCTTTTCAGCATAATAAAACCATGGATTTTCTGCCTGCAGCCAGCCATTAATACCCAGTTTCTTCCACTGATCAAGCACCTTAAGTAACGAATTCTCGGCATCTTGAGACAGTAGGCCCAGGGAATTACCGTCCATATAAATCTTGGCAGGTAAAAGGTAAAATCTTTCTCGAAAAGCATTAAGGGAATCTTTTTTATCTAATTCTATAGCAAATTCCTGACTGGTTTTATAATTTGCCATCGATTACTCTCCTTTTTTCTTCTCCCATTTTATAAAGCACATCTCTTTACTATAATCAACTATCAAATACAAACAAAATAACAATAATAAAAAAGAAGATTCTTTAACTTCTCTTAGTATACAGGTAACCCTCAATCTCCGTATTTAAATGCAAATGTCTCTATTATCATCCCATATATAATACCAGCCAGAAAACTCACCATATCATTAAAACCGGTGGAGGCGTAAAAAGCAAAAGATACAAGCAAACCAAAAAGAGCACCCCTGCCAGCAGCTTTTAGTAAATCTCCGCTCCGGCTAGCCAGTCCAATCATTATTCCCATAATCAACCGGTTATACCACAAAGCAAACAAGAAAGAAACATCGCTTTCAAAGCCGGACCTTATTGAAGCCCCTATAATACAAACCACTCCCAAAATAGCACCTAATGCAATACATATTTTCATTCTTTTGGAAAACATATTTTATCTCCTATCTCCTAACAGTATTAATTATGGGGCAAAAAATTAATCGTTGCCTATTTAGCGCATTCAAATCCAGAACAAAATGTGAATTTTTTGATCTACTTGTCTAAAATTTTCTTCTAAATACTTCATAAATCTAATACTTCTAAATTATCCTACTCTTTAAGCTTGCAATCCTGATACATTGTTTTTCCGTCAATCTCCACCATTGCTTCTCCCTGGTGTTCCCAAAAAACAACTGTCTCATCATCATTGGCATATCTTGCTCTAGATGCGCTTATTGCCGGGTGAATTTTCTAATCTCCACCATCAATAAACAAAGTAGCTGAATCATTTTTTTCATCATAACTGATTTTTATCTCTACTCCCGAAGGACATTCAAAGATAAAAACATTGCTATCCCCATCTTCTGTTGTTATGGAATTTGAAAAATACGACCAGGCAAATACCCCAATGGCAATTATTATAATGAGTAAGATATTTTTTTATTCATTGTCAGACCTCAGAACTCCTGCACTGGCGAAATTTTCTAATTCCATTTCTCTAATAATAATACGCACAGCTTCTTCAGGGCAGTCCAGTGTTTCTGTAACTGCATCGGTGACCTTTCTAACCATATTC
>CAZAJW010000326.1:0-1845 GCA_964485485.1 uncultured Atribacterota bacterium
AGCAGAAGCAGAAGTACCTAAAGCCTTATCTCAGGCACTGCGAGAAGGCAAGTTGGGTGTAATGGATTACTACAACATGCAAAATATCCAATCTGATACTCAGATGCGCGGAACGATTTCAAAAATGGGAACAGATACTGAAAAGAAAGATAAACAAGATCAAAAATGAGTATTCTAAGTAAAGGTAATTAGGACGAAGGGAATAATCTAATGGAATTTCTTATTATTTTATTTATTGTAGTGTCACTGATTTCTTCAATTACGAGAAATATTAAAAAACACACAAAAAGAGGAAGCAACTTTGATCCATGGTCTTTTGATTCAGAATTAGAATACGAAGAAGATGAAAAACTCCTACAAGAAAAAAGACAAGCAGATGAAAAAGAACTTTCTACTGAAGAAAAGGAACCAGAAGTAGAAGTTGCTCTGGCAGAAGAAAAACAGAATAAACAAGAAACTGAACCAAAAAGCCAGTTAGATGAAAATCTCGCTTTGCAGTATCAGGAATATCCAGAAGTACTAGAAGATTTTACACCATTACTTTACCAGGATTCAGATAAAGAGGTTATTAATATCAAAGATCGGAGGGAATTAGAAAAAGAACTTAAAACATTTTTAACTGGCAGGAAACTTCCCCTGGGAATAGTTGTCTCAGAGGTTTTGGGACCGCCCAGGTCCTTAAAACCTCATATTTATAGAAAAAAATAAATAATTGATAATCTGGCAATACTTATTGTAAGAAATTTTTGTAGAAATATATAATATTGTGTTGCCAGATTTTTTTGAATCAGCTCTTTTTAGAGGTTTCTAAGCAATCCACCAAGCTGATGCGATATTTACCGAAAATTGTAAGTCTGAAAATAAATAGTTTAATATTAAATTTGCTAATTGAAGCGTTGTTTATTCTAATTTGAAGTGGTTCAGAGAAATCAAAATACAAAGAAGAATGAGGATAAGAAATTAGATGAGCGTAGAAGATGTAAAAAAATATTTTAAAGAAAGACAAATAAATTGTAAAGTTTCTGAATTGGAAGAAAGTACTGCTACAGTAGATCTGGCAGCAAAAGCTTTGGGAGTAAAACCCGCTCTTATTGCCAAAACCCTATCCTTTAAATTAAAAGATAATAAATGTATTTTGCTAGTAACTAAGGGTGATGCCAGAATTGATAATCGAAAATACAAGGATTACTTCAAAGTCAAGGCAAAAATGCTAAAACCTGATGAAGTTTTAGAAGTTACTGGTCATGAAGTAGGCGGCGTATGTCCTTTCGGTCTGAAAAATGATTTGGAGATTTATCTGGATAATTCTTTACAGGAATTTGATTACATTTTCCCTGCAGCAGGTTCTGCACATTCCTTTGTTAAAATGATTCCTGATGAATTACAAAAAATAACGAATGGCATTTGGGTAGATGTGTGCAAGTGATTTTAAATAAAAATATTGAAAATAGTTATTCCAATCAATCCAGAGATGATTTTTTGATAAAATTTTATAATATTTTATTTGATATTTAAATCAATAAATGGATAATCTTATCCTACAATTATTCTGAATCTTTAAAAAAATATTAATAGTTTTGTCGCAATTGCCAGTTGCTAAAAAAATTTGATAAGAATATAATTTAGTCAATAATAGTAGATTTACTAAAAACTTTATTTGGTTTTTTGCTATATCATTCAAAAATATTATTTAAATCTATTTATATTTTAATATATTTGTATAAAAATATAAATTTTATTATAATGACAATCATTCAAACTATATTTAACCCAAGGAAGGAAACAGGAATAAGTTGAATACCAATATTGTTAAGCTAGGAAAGATAAATAGAGGTCATCTGTTAA
>CAZAJW010000327.1:0-3660 GCA_964485485.1 uncultured Atribacterota bacterium
ATAATTCAGAATAGAAATTAAGGAGAATATTACTATGCCAATTAATTTACGGAGTGATACCCAGACTATGCCTACTGAAGAGATGCTGGAAGCAATGCGTCATGCTCCTTTAGGGGATGATGTATTTGGTGAAGATCCAACAGTTAATAGACTTGAATTACTATCAGCTCAAAAATTAGGGAAAGAAGCTGCTATGTTTGTTTCCAGTGGTACCATGGGAAACCTTTGTGCGTTGATGAGTCATACTCATCCCGGGGAAGAGGTTATATTAGAAGCAGATTCGCATATTTATTACTATGAAGTTGGCGGTTTTGCCAGAATTGCCGGTCTTTCCCCGCGTTTAGTGCCAGGTATAAATGGAATTATGAGTATTGAGAATATTAAGACTGCTCTCAGGTCGAAAAATATCCATTATCCGCCTACAGGCCTACTTTGTATTGAAAATTCTCATAATCGTGGGGGTGGATCCGTTTATTCACTTGACCAAATGAATGAGATTTGTCAGCTAGCCCATGGATTGAATTTGAAAGTTCATGTTGACGGAGCCCGTATTTTTAATGCTTCCGTTGCTCTGGATGTTGATGTTAAAGAATTAGTTAAGGAAGCTGACTCAATAATGTTTTGCCTTTCTAAAGGTCTCAGTACACCGGTTGGGTCTGTTCTGGTTGGAAATGTTTCCTTTATTAACAGGGCAAGAAAAGCCAGGAAGATGTTAGGCGGTGGCATGAGACAAGCCGGTGTAATTGCTGCAGCAGGAGTTGTGGCATTGGAGAAAATGGTTGATCGATTGAAGGAAGATCATCAAAATGCATATTACATTGGTAAGGAGCTAAAAAAAACAGCTGGGGTGGATGTTAATTTAGAAAGTGTTCAGACAAATATGGTTTATTGCAATATTGGTCAATTAAAAGTATCCCCCGAAAATTTTGTTCAAGAACTGAATAAGGAGGGAATACAGGTATTACCGGTTGAACCGGATAAAATTAGAATTGTAACCAGTCGTCACATATCCAAAGAAGATGCAATAGAGACTGTGAAGATAATCAAAAAAGTAGCTGCAAATTACTCATAATTTTAGATTTATCTTGATTGAAAAACATTTGTTTTTAAATAGTAAATACTTTATCTATTAGGATAGGAGCCTATTATGAATTTTGAGGAAATCAAAGAAATGGGAAAAGAAATAGAAGTATGGTTAAGAATGCGCAATCACCCTGTTGCAATTAAAATGTTGAACAACAGAAACGAGGTCCCTGAAGGAGCAATAATACCTACAAGAGACTTAGGACACAAGCTGGCATTATGTCAGGCTCTGTCATTATCTGAAGATGGTAATGAAAAGACAATAGCAATGTTTAAGGAAGACCATTATTGTTTTGAACCTGTTATTGGTCTGGGTATGGTTAGAAAAGATGAAGGTTTTTTCGATGGTACACATCGATATCCCGATAGTGCGAAAACTCTAGAGGCTGGGAAGGAATGGTGTAAAAATATGCCTTCTTTGGAAGAAGGTCAATATCAAGGAATTGTCATGGCACCGATTCATAAACTTAACTTTAAACCCGATCTAATTTTTATGCACGTTAATGGCTTAATGTTAACTTATTTGTTAATAATTAAAAATTATATTGATGGGAGAGACCTTCATTGCCAACTATCAGGTCATGCAGCCTGTGTTTATGCCATTGTGCCGGCTCTAAAAAATAGAGAATGTTATGTCGCTATCCCTTGTAAGGGAGATCGGACTTTTGCCAGAGCACAGGATGGAGACCTCATGTTTACCATGGTTCCTGAATTACTTCCGGATTTTATCGAAGGGATCCACTTTGAGCAAAAAAACGGGTGGGGTCTTCCTGTTACCAGATACATAAAAGAAGAATATCCTCTTCATCCTCGATATAGAGAATATGGGAAAAAACTTGGTTTATTAAAAGATTAAATATAAGAAATTTTCGTTTAGAGTTTTGTTAATCTAACGAATTATTTTGAGGAAGTTTCGAATGATAAAGTTTGTATACCGGGAATATCAGGCAGTTAAATCATTTTTTAAGGCTAATTTTCAAGTTATTGTTGTTCTATCCCTGGCTACTTTTTCCTTAGTAATGCAGTGGTACAGGCCAATAGGCCCAAATTTAGCATTTAGCCATTTAATCTATTATTTCATTCTGCCAGTTTTTGTTATCCTATTTATTTTAAGGGACAACCTGCTTGATTATGGTTTTAAGATAGGGAATTATCGAATTTGGTTAACCTATGTTTTTATAACTATCGTAGTAAGTGTTCCGGTTTTATTAATTAGTTCCCGTTTTGCCTCTGTTCAGCAATACTATGTAAGACAATTCGACTATTATGAATTTTTTAGCTCAGCAGTTGTTATATTGTTTGCCTGGGAATATTTGCTCAGAGGATTCTTGCTATTTGGATTGAAAAAGCGATTTGGTGAAGTTAGTGTTGTTATCCAGATGGTTCCATTTGTTTTACTTCATCTGGGTAAGCCTGAGGCAGAAACTCTATCCTGTATAGTAACAGGCTTGTGGTTTGGATGGATTGCCTATCGTGGAAATTCTTTCTGGCCGGCTTTCATAATTCATGTTTTTATTAACTTTGCAATTAAGTATTTTGTCAATCTCTGATACTTAATATTTTGTTAATGTGCACTATGGTAAAAAGGAACCGTAATAGGAAAAGAGCAATGAATTAGCTTAATAATATATTAAATATATGGATTAAGATATTGAAAGAAACAAAAAGCACATTTCTAGCATACATAATATAAATATTATAGTATGTTGTAAATGTATGATTACGAAGGGGCTTTAAAATGGAGATGAGAATTGAGAAGGACAGTTTAGGTGAAGTGAAAATTCCTGTAGACAGATTATGGGGAGCACAAACTCAACGTAGTTTTCAAAATTTTAAGATTGGCAAAGAGAAAATGCCAATTGAAGTGATAAGATCCTTTGCTATTTTAAAAAAGGCTGCTGCCTTAACAAATTACCAGCTTGGTTGGTTAGAAAAAGAAATTGCTGATACCATTGCCAATGTTTGTGATGAAATTTTGGAGGGTAGGCTAGATGATCATTTTCCTTTAGTGGTATGGCAAACCGGAAGTGGAACCCAGACTAACATGAATGTTAATGAAGTGATTGCAAATCGATCTAATCAGATTTTAGGTAAGAGTAAAGTTCACCCAAATGATCATGTTAATAAAGCTCAGAGCTCAAATGATACTTTCCCTACTGCTATGCATATTGCTGCGGTTAATGAATTGGAAACAGAGTTATTTCCTGCCATTTCTTTAATAAAAAATATACTAGAGGAAAAGATTGAAGAAAATAAAGATATTGTAAAGACCGGTAGAACTCATTTGCAGGATGCTGTTCCCCTTACCCTCGGACAGGAAATAAGCGGATGGTATAGGATGATAGAACGCAGTGAAGAAATGATTAGAGAAGGATGTCACAAATTGATGGATCTTGCCCTGGGAGGGACTGCAGTAGGTACAGGCCTAAATACCCATCCTGAATTTGGGGAGCGAGTTGCCGGAAAGATTGCCGAACTAACCTCAAAAAAATTTAAAGCTGCACCAAATAAATTTCATTCATTAACTAGCCTTGATGAAATAGTCTTTGCGCATGGTGCGATAAAGGGATTAGCAGC
>CAZAJW010000328.1:0-55499 GCA_964485485.1 uncultured Atribacterota bacterium
CGTAATTCTTTTTTGCCCATACTGTTGGTATAATGGGTATCGCCTTGTTTAATAGCATTAATTACTGCATCTTTGATTGGTTGGGGTGTTTCAAAATCAGGTTCTCCAACCTCCAAGTGGATAATATTCCGTCCTTCTTTTTCTAATTGTTGAGCTTTTTCCATAACATCCATGGCAATAAAGGGAGAAATAGAAGAAGCCTTTCGAGTTACCTGAAAATTATATCCTTTCATATATATCACCTTTCTTAAAACCAAACTCTTTTGTTCAGCCATTTATTATTATATAACTTTTATATTGTAATACATTTTCTTACAATACTAAAGTAATATTTGAAATGATATAGAATAAAGTTAGCAATTATTAAATATCGCAATTAAGATTAGAATGATTTATTTAACCCAAAAATTACCTTTTGAAAGGATAGTAATGGTTAAAAAAATGGTTTTATCATAAAAAGACCAAGTAAGATATTTGATAAATTTTCACCTGAAGTCCAAAGCAGGTAGTTCTATTATTTAGAAAGATTTAGTTAAAAAATAAAAAAAGCGGAACAAAAAGTAACCGAGGAAAGCTAAATCTCTTTAAAAGACTTCTTAAAAATACCTGTTAAGCGGTTGCGATATTTGCTTTGGTAAACCTCATGAAAAAAATTCAACATTTTTTAGCTCAATTATCTTTTTTAAAAATGAAAGGACTTTTCTTTTTACCACTGGTGGTCTCTAAAATTTTACTATCTTCAAAAGATTAGAGGGCGAATAGAATACAGGAGATTGCATTTAATTGACTGTAATTTCTGCAAAGGGTTTGATAATTATGGTCATTTAAAGTTTTTTGGAGATATCACTAAAGGACATCCTGAATTAAAAGATTTATATAAAACAAAAAAATTTGCTAATAACTTAGTAAATAGGTTATAATTGATGGCTAAAATTTTTATACAAATAAGCGCTAAAATTATTTTAATAAGATAATTGGATAAGCTTATGAAAGGAGATAATATATGAAAATAAGTTTTCTGGGTGCAAATCGCTTAGTATCAGGTTCTTGTTACCTAATCCAGACAAAATATAAAAAATTCTTGCTTGATTGCGGTTTATTCCGAGGTAATGAATTAACTACCCGTTTAAATTATGCCCCTTTTTCTTTCCGACCGGAAGAAATTGATTTTATAATTTTAACACATGCTCATATAGATCATTCTGGCAGAATTCCTCAGCTTTATAAAGAGGGATTTCAAGGCCATGTATATTGTACTAAACCCACAATGGAATTATGTTCAGTAATGCTACCTGACAGTGGACAAATTCAGGAAGAGGATGCCGAGGAAGAAAATCAAAGGAGACTCAGGTCAGGAGAATCTTTTATAGAGCCATTATATGGTATAGAAGATGCCCTGGATGCTCTTTTGCTATTTCGAGCAGTGCCATATCAGTATAAGGTTAGGATCGATGAGAACATTAGTTTTCGTTTCCAGGATGCCGGACATGTTCTTGGTTCTTCATCTGTTGAGCTGTGGATTCGGGAGGAAGGGAAAGAGTGCAAGTGGCTATTTTCAGGAGATATAGGAAGGAAAAATAAGCCTTTCCTGCGAAACCCACAACGAATTAAGGATGCTGATTATGTAGTAATAGAATCGACTTATGGGGCAAGGAAACACCGACCTTATCGGAAAGAAGTTAAAAAGTTTTTTTCCATCATTGACAAAACGTTAAAAAGGGGTGGGGATGTTATTATACCTGCTTTCGCTTTGCAAAGGTCGCAGGATATTATATATGAGTTGACCCAGTATTATAATCTACAGGTTAGGCCACTGAAGGGTAAGGATAAAAGATTAAAAAAATTAAGATTTTATTTGGATAGTCCATTGGCAATTGCGGCAACTAAAATATATCGTAATAATCCACAAGATTTTGCTCGTAAGAATTTGAAAATTATGGAGAAAAGCAATCAACTACTTGATTTTCAGCCTTTAAGATTGACCCGCACAAGTAAGGCTTCCAGGAGGATTAGCCGTTCTAAAAGAAGTAAAATAATTATATCAGCCAGTGGTATGTGCGAAGGAGGTCGTATCCAATACCATTTAAGGGACCATATTTGGAAAGAGAAATCGTCTATCATTTTTGTAGGCTATCAAGCTGAAGGGACATTGGGTAGGAAAATTGTAAGTGGGGAGAAAAGTTTAGATATTATGGAAGAGATGGTTGACATTAAAGCAGAGATTTATCATCTTGACGGATTTTCTTCTCATGCTGACCAAGATGAACTGCTTTGGTGGTTAAAAGGGCTGAAGGAAAAGCCTAAAAAACTATTTATTGTTCATGGAGAAAAGCATGAATCTGAATCATTGGCAGAATGTGTTAAACAGAATTTAGCTTTTGATACCCAAATACCTGCCATCGGAGAAACATTTCTAATTCAGGATAATAAGATTATCAACCAGGGATTAATTAAAGATGTTAACAAGGAGAGTCAATTAGATGAAATTGTACGAGACATTAGTAAAATAAGAAGGAAGTTTTGTCTGCTATTGGCTGATATGGAATTTTCAGGTGTAGAGCTTGACAAGGAAACATTGTGTTATAAAGTCAAAGATCAACTGGAACAGTTGCAGCATGATATTAGAAAAGTTAAGAGATTAATCAAAGAAAATGAATTAGAAGTTTAAGCAAAAGAATTACTATAATATAAACACTTAACAGAAGAAAATGTTTACCAGGGATTGTTTTAATGAAAAATATCACTGAAGCTAATAATCAAATATTATCAAGAGATAAAATTCCGGAGAAGTATCGCTGGGATATTGAATCTCTTTATTTCAGTATAAAGGATTGGGAAAAAGATTGTCAGAAAGCCGAGCAGCTGAGGAGTAGATTAGTAGAACAAAAAGAAAAATTTACCAAAGACGCCAGCTCTTTCTTACAATGTTTACAATTAAAAGATGAAATTTCTGAATTGATACAAAAAATATATACTTATGCCAATATGCGCAAAGATGAAGATAATCGCAATGATGACCACCAATCAATATATTATAAGGCTTCGAGTTTGCTGGTTAGAATTCAAGATAGCCTGTCATTTATCCAACCAGGTATCTTGTCTTTGGATATTAACACGCTAAAAAAATGGATGAATGAAATTAATTCATTAAAAGATTATCAGCATTATTTAGAAGGTATTTATCGGAAAAAAGATCATATTCTTTCTCCGGATGAAGAGAAAATTGTTGCCCAAGCCGGAGAAATGGCCATGGTTCCCGAAAACACCTTTGGCATGTTAAGTAATGCTGATCTGAAATTCCCCGAAATAAAGAACGAAGAAGGAAAGTTTGTTTCTATCAGTCAAGGAAATTTTATTACTTTCTTGAGAAACAGAGATAGAAAATTTCGTAAGAATGTCTTCAAAAAATATTATAAGCCATACAAAGAGCACCGTCATACATTTGCTGCCTTGTTAGCTGGTAATTTAAAAAAAGACCACTTTTTCAGTAATACCCGAAAATATAATAATAGCCTTGAATCTGCATTATTTGAAGATAATATTCCGGTCACTGTTTATGAGAATTTGCTGAGTATTGTACATAAAAATATAGGTTTATTGCATAAATATATTCAGCTAAAGGAAGATTTTTTAAATCTTAAACCATTTCACATGTATGATATGTATGTACCAATATCTGAAAAAACAATTAAAATTAACTACTCCAAGGCACAGGATATTATAATAAACAGTCTTGCTCCTTTAGGGAAATCATACCAATCAGTACTCAAGAGAGGTTTTGAGGAAAGATGGATTGATGTATATGAGAATAAAGGAAAAACAAGCGGGGCTTATTCTACCGGGAGTTATCAGAGCAAGCCTTTTATTTTGTTGAATTATCAGGGAACAATGGAGGATGTTTATACATTAGCACATGAATTAGGCCATTCTCTTCACAGTTATTATACAAATAAGTCCCAACCTTACATCTATAGCAGTTATCCCATTTTTTTAGCAGAAATTGCTTCTACAACTAATGAAACCTTATTAACAAATTATCTACTTGGTAATGCTGAGAATGAGAAAGATAAACTTCTTATATTAAACCATTTTTTAGAGCAATTTCGGACCACATTGTTCAGACAGACCCTGTTTGCCGAATTTGAAAAGATTATCCATGAATATGAAGAAAAAGGTGGTTCCCTTACGGCAGAATGGTGTTCTTATCAATATTCTGAATTACTTCGCTATTATTATGGAAAAAATGTTATAATTGATAACGAAATAAATATGGAATGGGCACGAATACCTCATTTCTATTACAATTATTATGTTTACCAATATGCTACAGGATTTGCTGCAGCTATTGGTTTTTCCCATAGGATTATAGAGGAAGGAAAGCCGGCAGTAAAAGAATATCTTGAATTTCTAAGTAAAGGAAATTCAGATTATCCGATAACTATTTTAAAACAAGCTGGAATTGATATGACTACCCCTAATTCCTTAATGGAGGCTATGAAGTTATTTTCTGAATTGTTAAACCAGCTAGAGAGCCTAAAGAAATAAAATAGTCTGGAGTTACGCTTTATGACTAAGAAAAACACTAAACTTCTGTTATTCATATTGTTGATATCTTTTCTTGTTTTTACCTTAGCTGGCTGTTGGAGTACGGGAGAGCATACTGAAGAAACATATAGCATTGAATTAGAAGATGCTGAAAAAGTTAATACCACGGTTGTAATTTACAAAGGTGATCTCTATATTTCAGGGGGGAAACAACAGTTGCTATTAATCGCGGATTTTGATTATAATTTAAATCAATGGGTTCCACAGGTGAGCTATAGCACAGAAAACAATGAAGGTAAATTAAAAATAAAGCAAGAAGAGAAAGAAAAGGGGTTGCTTGATTCTGTTGAAAATAAATGGTCCTTGATATTTAATCAGACAGTTCCGCTGGAATTAGACATAGTTATGGGTAGTGGAGATAATCATTTGGATTTAAGTTCTATTAATTTAATTGATTTAAAGGCTGTGGTTGGGACAGGAAATACTATACTTGATTTAACAGGGAATTATCAGGAAAATATGCAGATTTATTTAGTAGGAGGTGTTGGACATACTACTATTAATCTTCCGGAAGATATTGGAGTCCGCCTTTGGATTAAGGATGGTTTAAATAGAATCAGCTGTGATGGTTTTAGGCGATTTGGCAACTTTTATTTCAATTCGGTCTTTGATTTTTCGGAAAGGAAAATCTATATTACCTTATTTTCTGGTTTAGGCACAATTGATATCAATCTAATATAATTAAAAAATAAATTTTATTTTTATAATGTTTGGTTAATATAAAATATCTGGAGGTATATAAAAATGCAAAAAACAGTTAGAATATTGGCTGTATTTCTATTGTTTTTTATTCTACCTTCCTATTCTGTTTTCAGTATATCGGAAATAGAAATAGAAGATGAAAAAGAAATACAAACAGGGTGGTCTTCAGTAGATGACATTTTTAGTAAAAAGGAAATCAATCAATTAGTAATAAAACCAAATACTGGACCGATTAAAATTGGTTTTACTGTAAAAGAGGTTAGAGAAGTTATGGGGGTACCTGATAGTATAGATGAAGAAGGTCATATATATTATTATCGACAATCTCCCATATTTTTTGATAATGAATGGAAGGTACAATCCTGGGATAATCGCTATGGAAATATAGATGTTCTGAAGGAAGCCGTAAAAATAGCTCCAGGTTCACATGTATCTGAAGTTTTCAAAGAAAAGGGTTTTCCGATTAGAATTACAAAAAATGGTTATAGTTACCAATTAGAATATCCCAATGAAATTATTTACGTTAGCAATAGATGGAATATGGAAGCAATTCAATACAGAAATATTGTAGAATACAAACAGGACAGGGCTAATATGGAGATTGAAGAATTTTTAGAAGAATTTAATAACTATTTGAAAAAATAATGTAGGACAATAAGCTTATCGGTAGTTAGCTGTTGCTTAATAATTTAGGATAACGGTATTGGATGAACAAATATATGAAAAGACTATATTGTATTAGATAACTTTTAAGCCTGTAAAATTCAGTTTTGCAGTATTATTTTGATTGTTGCGAACTATCTTCATTGCTTCAGGCAGGAAATCCATTATATCATTAGCGGTTATGCCATCTTCTCCCATTTTTTTGGCTGCCAGGTCTCCTGCAAATCCATGAACTAACACACCCTGTCTGGCCGCAGATTCAATGGGTAAGCCTAAAGCAAACATTGCTGCTATCGCTCCGGTTAGAACATCCCCTGAACCGGCAGATGCCATTCCACTGTTTCCGGTCATATTAATATAGATATTACCATCAGGCAATCCTATTATTGAATGAGCGCCTTTTAAAATAATAATAGCATTAAATTCTTGAGCAGCCTCTTGAATCATATTAATTGAGTTCTCTTTTATTTTAGCAATAGGCTGTTTCATTAAACGTGACATTTCTCCCGGATGAGGAGTTAATATAGTAGGTTGCTGACGTAATTTTAAAATAGACAGATCATTGCTTAGGGCAGTTAGTCCATCTCCATCAATCAATATTGGCTTATCGATTTTCGCTAACAATTTCCTAACTAACTCTTGTGTTTCCTCTTGTATAGATAAGCCAGGCCCGATAATAACAATATCCATTTTATTTGAACATTCCAGTAGTTCCTGAAAATTGTCTAACCCAATAGATCCGGACATAGTTTCTCTTTGAGGGAGAAAGACTACTTCACTTGCCCTGGAGCTGATATACGGAATAATGGAAGCAGGAGCCGCTAACCTGGAATAACCACCACCTGTTTTTAAAAAAGAGAATGATGAGAAATAAGGTGCACCATAGTAATTTTGGGCTCCGGATATAAATAAAGCATTTCCGAAAGTTCCCTTGTGTCCCTCTTTCGGTCGATTAGGAATTGTAAGTGGGGTATTGATTTGTATATTTATATTTTTTTTATTATACAACTCTGGCGGAAAAGAAATATGAGAAACGTAAAGATTTCCAGCATAATCATAGCCCGGGTAGAGTATGTTGCCTATTTTAGGAAGGCCGAAGGTTACTGTGTAATCTGCATATACAGCGATACCATTAACTTTACCACTATTTCCGTCGATTCCTGAAGGAATATCAATGCTAATCACCTGATTGTTCTTTTGATTTATAAGCTGAATAGTCTCGAAATAATATCCCTCGATATCCCGGGTAAGACCAGTACCAAAAATAGCATCGATAATAATGTTTTCCGGTTTTATTGATGTTGCTATTTCTTTAATTGTAGGCATAATCATTACCGGTAAATTAAGTTTTTGAATAATTTGCCAGTTTTTTAGGGCAGCATTTTGATATTTTTCCGGGTTGCCTAGAATACATAATTTGATATTTGCACCATTGGAAAATAATTTTCTCGCAACTACCAGTCCATCTCCGCCATTATTGCCGACTCCGCAGAAAATTAAGAAATGACTATCATTTATTTTAAAATTTTTTTCGATTACCTGATAGGTTGCCAATCCTGCATTTTCCATCAAAAGTTCATCACTAATTCCATATTTTTCCATAGCTTCCAGGTCCATGTGCTGCATTTCTTTTACCCGGCTAATTTTCATTAATTATATCCCCTTGCTTAATAAAAAATTAAATTATTATCTTGAATAAACTTAACAATTTTCCTTATTTAAATACAATATAATATCCTGGTATTTGCGACATTAGTTTGGTATAAACAAATAATGAATCTCTATAACTTGAAATATTAGCAATAATTTTAAATATAAATATCCAGCTAAATTATTTTATATTAAGCTGAAAAAATTTACAACTTTTATATGAATAGAGAAAGCCAATAATGGCCTTACTATTAAAATAGTATAGGTAAGTTGGTTAAATCATTAATATATATTTATTTATACTCTTTAAAATATTATCCATTCATGTTTATAATGTATATATAAATATGGGAATAGTATAATTGGTTTACTGGCATAAGGATACTAAAATATGCTATAAATAAAATAATATATAAGGTAATGAGGAAAAGCATGGTAGTACAAAACCAAGAATTCGATATAAGGGTAATTACTGATAAGCTGTTTCAGGAATTAACCAGGATTGATGTTTTACAGAGGTATCAGTTAGACGTTGGAGATATTAAGGCAATAGAAAGAAATTCTACATTTAAGAACAGCTTATCTGTGATGGTAAATAAAAGAAAATTCACTGCAGCACAAACAATGGAATTATACTTGGATAGATTTCAGTCTAATGATAAATCGGTAAGTAAAGAGCAATGGTTAAAGCAAATTTATAATTTTTGTCAGTATTTATCCTTTCCAGATACCCGGCCGGAATTAAAAGATTTACCATTGAGCAAAAAAAAGTTATTTTTTATGTTCTTATTGACCTATCGTCAAATAATTGCTTTAAAGCAACAATATGGTGAAACGGATCCTTTTTTGCAACAATACCCTCTTTCTTTTCTGTCTTCCAAGGAGATTGGATTGTTGGAGCAACCGGAAGAATACCGGCGTTTTTTAAATGCTTTTGATACACTATTTGTCTATGAAATGATGGCTTTAAGTAAAGAAATATATCAATATACTACACTGGACCATATTTGTGGTGTTCATGCATTGGCTTTAAGCATTGCCAGACAGGTACAAAAACAAGGATTTTCTCTTGATTTGGGAATTGTATCCGGATCTGCTGCCGGTCATGATGTGGGCAAATATGGTTGTCGAGGAAGTGAACAAAAAAGGGTTCCTTATCTTCACTATTATTATACCGATATATGGTTTCAGCAGCAGAATATTCCTTACATTGGTCATATTGCTGTCAATCATTCGGTATGGGATTTAGAGTTGGAAAATCTTTCCCTGGAAGCGCTAATTCTTATTTATTCCGATTTCAGGGTTAAGAATAAGCTAAATTCTAATGAAATGAGCATCTATAGCTTACAAAAATCCTTTCGGGTTATCTTAAACAAATTAGATAACGTAGATGAAAATAAGGAAAAAAGATATCGTAAGGTATTTGCTAAACTTAAGAATTTTGAGGATTTTTTGATAGAGAAAGGAGTGAATGTAGACCTTATATTATCGCCTGAAAAGAAATATCATCCACAAAGCAAAAAACAATTGTTTTTTGCTTTGCTTCATGGGGATGAAGTAATTCAACAAATTAAGTATCTATCTTTGGAACACAGTTTTGTACTGATGTTTCAGTTGCGTAACGAATCCTCTATAAATTCAATACTTGAATCAGCCCGCAGTGAAGGTGATTGGCAAAATCTTCAGGAATATCTAAGAATATTTGCAGAATATGCAAGTTATCTTAATCAGAATGAAAAAATTCTTACATTAAAATATTTATATGAACAGCTGATTTTTCCAGAAGAAGGAATCAGAAGAAGAAGTGCTAAACTAATTGGATACTTAATTGCTACCTTTGATGAAAAGTACCGAAAAGAGATACCAGTTGATGTGTTTATAGAACCGTCAAAAGTAAAAAGTGCTGATTTGCTGGAAAAATATATCCAATTGTTTATAGAACCTACCCATAAAACTTCAGAACTCAATCAATGCAGGGTCAGAGAAAATTTGCCTTTTATTTTTGATGCTTTATTTAAAAATAGCCAGGGTCGACAGATAGAGCAATATCTCCAGATAATTAAAAATTATTACCGGAAATACAACTATGATAATGTTCCTAAAATCATTGCTATTTATTTGTTACAGGCATTAAAAAGTGTTTCCATTCTCCCAAAACAGGATATAGATCCGGTTTTTGCGAATTTTTTAATTCGATTTATTCAGCATGATGAGGAAACATTGCGAATTACCGCACTGGATGTTACCGAGGATGTCTTGAATAAAATACCGGAAAAAGATCCTTTTAAGGAGAGTTGTAAATTAATTTTAAACAAAATAGTAGAATGTTCTTTGATTCCTGCTGAGAACTATCTCCGATATGAAATAAGCAAAAAAATTAAAGCAAGAAATATTTTAATCAACCGTCTTCAAAAATATTGCCTCCAAGATGTAGAAAAAATTGATAGGATGTATTTAAATAATCTAAAATCATCTACTGATGCTATTATTAAAAAAGTTCAAATTGATATGTTGACAGAAAGAGCTAAATCGAATCATAAAGAAGCTGTTTACACTGCCTTACATTTCTGTAATATTTTAAAAGTTAGCAGTCATGAGTCGATTCGTAATTATGCTGGCCGATCCCTCATTAAGGTTATTCCCTATCTGAATGTTGAACAGAAGAACGATATCTCAATTGAGCTTCTAAAAGCATTAGAGATAGATGATTATCAATACACAAAATATATTCCATATTATTTAGGACAATCTATTCCTTTCCTGCCTCCCCGTGAAATAGATGAATTTATAGATGATTTGGAACAAAAAATAAAAATAGCAGATCAATGGACCTGTACCTTGCTAATTCGTACATTGGCAGTAGCTATAAGCCGTTATGCAGCATACCGAGCTAGATATAAAGAGGACCAAATTATTTTTAAAAAGAGATTAGCTAGAATGCTGGGAATATTGATGAATGGTTTGGCACATCATGACCCACTTGTAAAACGAGTAACTTCAAGGGTTATCGGTAAAGAAATATTTGCTTCGAGTCATCTTACCCTTAGGGAAAAGGAGAATATTTTTCGGCTTATTGCTAAAAAATTGCTCAATTTGACTACACCGATTTCCCAACACGACACATTATTATTTTTTAGCAATTCGGTAGCGCTGCATCAACTGTATGTATTTATTTCTGATTATTATTTTTACGAAGGGGAGATAAAACTTCAAGTCCCCGAATCCATTGCTTTTTTCCCGGGTTCTTTTGATCCATTTTCCTTAAGTCATAAAGAAATAGTAAGGGAAATTGAGAAGATGGGGATGGAAGTATATTTGTCAGTTGATGAATTTTCCTGGTCCAAGCGAACCCAACCACATCTTTACCGAAAAAATCTGATTAACATGTCAATTGCGGATGAACTTAATGTATATCTCTATCCTGAAAATTTACCCAGCAATATTGCCAACCCAAATGATTTAAAAATGTTAAAAAAGCAATTTACTAAATCTGAAATATATATAGTAGCGGGGAGTGATGTTTTATTGAATGCTTCCGCCTATAATAATATAGAAGACCAGAATTCCATAATTCACTTTCCTCATATAGTATTTAGTCGAAAATCTTTTCACCTTAGCGAAAAACAGCAAAAAAAATATCATGAGATTATAAACAAGATTGAATCAGAGGTAATTCAATTGAACCTTCAAGCCCCTTTTGAGGAAATAAGTTCTAGCCAGATTAGAAAAAATATCGATAGCCATCGTAGTATTTCTGATTTGGTTGATCCCTTGGCTGAACGTTATATCTATCAATTTGGCTTATATCAAAGAGAGCCACAATACAAATCAACACTACAAAAGGTGTATACCAAGGTAGAGGTACAGGAGAATATAAATAATGGCCTTATTGAAAAATTAGTAAATGAAGTATTTCCCGAAAAAAATAGAAAGAAAGCACTGGAAAGTCTAAAAAAATTCAACAAGAAACTTAACCCACGAATTATCCTTTTTAAGGATACGCAAAATAATGAGAAAATATTGGGTTTTTCTGCCATTCACTGGGTTCGTTCCAGCTTGTTTTATCATGAGTTTAATGATAATACTATTTCCCAGTATATAAGAGACAACGCAACCGGTCGCACAATTGTTATTGATGGAGTTTTTGTTGTTTCACCTGATGAAAATACCTCCCGCTTTAGAGATTTAAGTCAGATTGTTTTAACAGAAGCTCTTACTTTTTGTGTAAAAAGAGACTATGATTATGCCGTTTTCAAAAATATGATTCCAGAAAACAATTCTCCGGAACTAATAGAAACATTAGAGCTTTTTGGATTTTCAGAATTACCGGTTAGTAAAAGTACTGATCCTATTCTGGCTGTAGATATTCGAAAACCCTGTACAATAAGTTTAGATATAGAGACACTTATAAAAGCACCATTTGTGCAAAGCTATAGAGTTATTGAAGCAATAAAAATGGCTCGTAAAAAATTGCAAAGGGCTATTACACGTTTATACCCTGGTCATCTTCTTATTCCTTTTAATATTGATATAATTAACCAATCTATTGTTGCCAAGGTCTGTCAGGAAAATGGTGTATCAAGTGAACCGGAAAGTGCCAAAAATTTAGGACCGTTAATGTGTGTGCCCTTTGGCAAGATATTACACAAGATGGTCGTACCTAATACCGTGACTAAGTCGTTGCATACTGACAAAATCTTTACACCGGATATGCAACATTTCAAAATCGATTCATTTGGTTATTACATGAGCCTGGAGAATCAAGTAAAAATGATTAGGTCTTTTAATCGGCCAGTTTTGTTGATTGATGATCTTCTCCATAAGGGATATCGTCTCAGAGCTTTGAGTCCTTTGCTCAGAAAAGAAAATATTAAAGTACATAAGATTATTGTTGGTTTAATATCAGGGAGAGGAAAAGAATTAGCTATGATTCAAAAACGTTCTGCAGATGGTGCTTATTTTATTCCAAACCTGCGAGTATGGTTTAATGAAAGTGATTTATATCCTTTTATTGGAGGAGACGGATTATTCCGGCAAGAATCTGAACAAGGCAACCTGGTTCGTTCAATTAATATGATTTTACCTTTTGCCTATCCTGTTTTTCTAAAAGGTGTTGACCATAAAATAACTTACTATTTATCCAAAACATGTATCGAGAATGCAATCCATATTATAAAAGCACTAGAGAGAGAATACCAGGCAATTTATCATAGAAAATTAACTTTGGGCAATCTAGGTGAAGTTTGCCTGTATCCTCGTTACCCTGATCACGGAAAATATATAAATTATAATATGTCAATGGCAACTTCGATTTACTTAGAAAATGATCTGGAATTATTGCATAGAATCTGGGAAAGAGGGACAAAGTCCAGTTCCGGAAATTTACTGCTTTACCCGCATTCCCGGGAATTTAATTTAGGGAAGGAGGTAATATGATATATTTTTACCGTTTACATAAAAATATAATATTTTCAAGTCAGAAAATTGATGATTTACAGGAGATTAGCCCAGAGAGCATATCGTTTAATGATAATAAATATATTTATTATCTGCAATATGGAAATTGGCGAAGAGATAACTCTCTTGTTACCCTTATTCACCCAGATCAAATAACAGATAAAAAGAAAGAAATCAACATTCTCCAAAAACCTGATAAAACAAGTAAAGATTTTAACATTTTCCCTGATTGGATTAAAGACAAAATCAATAGGAGAGAAGTCGGACTATGTTATAAAAGCTATCCCCGTTGGAAAGATAGATTGGAATGGGTGCAACCGAAACAGTGGAGAATTAATTTAATTGGTTTAGGAAATGTCGGAGGTACCCTGTTAACTGGTTTACGACTATTAGGAGGAGAAAAAATTGAGAGGATAGGTATTTTTGATACTAACGAGAAAGCTGTTTCAAGATGGGAGCAGGAAGTGAATCAAATTATCGATGGTTCAAACCAGAGAAGATTACCTCCTGTTAGATCAATTCAACCTGATACAATATTTCAAGCGGATATGGTAGTATTTTGCATATCTATTGGAGTTCCTGCACCAGAAAAAAATGAGGTTAGAGATGTAAGGATGATGCAACTGGAAGCTAACTCCAGAATTATTAATTACTATGCTAAACGGGCTAGGAAAGTAAGCTTTAACGGTATTTTTTCCGTCGTTTCAGATCCTATAGATTTATTATGCCAGAGCGCATTTTTAGCAAGCAACTACAATGAAGAAGGTGAATTAGACGGCAAAGGTCTCAGTGCTGATCAGATTAGAGGATTTGGTTTGGGCGTAATGCATGGTAGGGCAGCTTATTTTGCAATGAAAGATAGGGATACAGAAGTCTATCTTAAAAAAGGTCGAGTTTTTGGACCTCATGGAAAAGGATTGCTAGTTGCTAACGATGTAGAAAATTATAATCAGGAACAATCCAATTTTTTAACAGAAAAGGTTTTACATGCTAACCTTGAACTTAGGAAAATAGGTTATAAACCATATATAGCTCCGGCATTATCTTCAGGCACGCTTTCGTTATTGGCCTTAATCAATGGTAAATGGCATTATAGCGCTGGTTTTTTAGGGGGGATCTTTTGGGGTTCCAGAAACCGACAAACACCTCTAGGAATAGAATGGGAACAATACAAGTTTCCTCAAAAATTATTTCAAAAACTGGAAAAAAGTTATCAAGCACTAAAAAAACAGGCAAAAAAATTGGAGAAATAAATGAATTCAGATTTAATTGTTTTATTACCTGGGAAGGTATCCTCAAGATTCGAGGACTTTATACGAGAAGCAGTCAAGGGCTACCCAAGTCAAATCATTACCAGCATAAACGATGCTCCTTCTTTACAAGAGAAGAAAATATTATGGGCAGTTGAACTAAATGAATATGGTTTTAACCTTTCACTGGAAGAAATGTTGCAATCAATTTGCCAAAGGGGCAGAGACTCATTAAAAAATGCACATGGGGCGATAATTATACAAAGTCCAGTTGAATTATGGACTAAATGTTCTGCTAATCGCATTATTTTTCAGACCAACCAGCTGGGATGCCGTTATATGGGTCATTCTGTAGTAGAGGCAACTAAGGATCTGGTAAATTTTATGACCTGGCAAAAACAGATAAATATACCTTTAACTGAAATCTATCAAAGAAATAGCCGTAATTTAGTTTCTCGATTGGTGAAAAGCAATAAAATAATTATTGAAAAGCCGTCTATATTGGTACTATATTCTAATCCCAGAAAAACTTCTAATACCATGATGCTCTGGCAGATGGTAAAAAAGGATATTCCTTCTAATCGGAATTTAATGGAAAAACATGTAGAAAACGGGACTATTGTCGATTGTAGAGGCTGTCTGTATAAGACTTGTAAGCACTACAGTGAGAGGAAAAGCTGTTTTTATGGAGGCATTGTTGTCCAGGAAATCTTACCTGCTATTGAAAAGGCAGATTATTTAATATGGCTTTGTCCAAATTACAATGATGCAGTTTCTGCCAAATTAATGGCAGTCATTAACCGATTAACTGTACTTTATAAACGAGTGAATTTTTATAAGAAAACATTTTTTTCAATTATTGTATCCGGAAATTCAGGAAGTGAAAATGTTGCCATGCAGCTCATTGGGGCCTTAAATGTAAATAAAGGTTTTCACCTTCCCCCATATTTTAGTTTGATGGCAATTGCTAATGATCCGGGAACAGTTGAAAAAATTTCTGATATTCAAGAGAAAGCCGAAAATTTTGCTCAGAATATTTGTAAAGAGACGGGCATTAAATAAATTGGTTTTACCATGTGAAATTATAGAGATATATTTTTTCTAGAGGAGGGAAAATTGAATATAAATAAGCAAGAGGATGTAGAAAAATTTTGGAAAGAAAAAGAACAGGAAATTGGCGAGAAAGTTAAGGGAAAAGATATGAGCGAGTATATTAGTGGACACCAGGAGTTAAAGGAAAAAAGCTGGGGCCTTCTTTACTATACCGAAAGTGCGTTCTATTTTCAAACATTTCCCAGAAGAAATTGGTTAACCTCTTTAATAGGAGGGGGGAAGACAGAAAAGACCGGAGATACAATAATTTTACGTATATTGTGGGAGAAGGTAAGAGAAATAATTCTTCCGGCAAAAAAAAATACATTTTTTGCTTTTCTTTCTCCTCCTGACCATCGTATTTTTATCAAATACCAGATCGATGGTAAAGAGAATACATTGGTATTTGTGATGTATTCGAAGGATAGCAGGGACAAGTTTTTGGATTGTTACCACCAATCTAAAAAAAGAGGGTAGTTATATTTATCAAAAAGCAGGGGAATTAACAATTAATATTTATGGATATTATTAGTTATCATCAGACTATAAATAGTTCTATACAAATAAAAAATACAATAAAGAAAAGTCGTTTTATTGCATCTGTACAAGAAATAAGCAATGAATATGAAGCCAGGATATTTCTAAAATCAATTGCAGAACAGTTTCCTGATGCCAGTCATCATTGTTGGGCATATCAATTTGGAGTTGGTGGCCAAATGATATCTCAATATTCAGATGGAGGTGAGCCTGCTAACTCAGCAGGGCCTCCTATATTACAGGCTATCAAACGAGAAAAAATAACCAATGTAATGGTAGTTATCAGTCGTTATTTTGGAGGCATAAAATTAGGGATTAGCGGTCTTATTCGAGCTTATCGGGATACTGCTTTAAAAGGTTTACAGGCAGCAGGTAAGATTAAAAAATTCCCGCTACGAAAATATATTATTGAAAATGTAGAATATCAGATATTGGGAAGCATCCTGCAATCAATAGAGAGTCAGGATGGTGTCATTGATGATATACAATATGGAGAGAAAATAAAAATCAAAGTGTATCTTCCTGATAAACTTCGGGAATGGATTACTCAAACGGTTAAAAATATTACTAAGGGAGAAGCTCATATCCGATTTGGTGAAATACGTTGGTATCGTGTAAAATAGTACTGAAGAAGAATATTTAATTATACAGACAAACATGAAATAAATAATACAAATTAATACCTGAAAAAGGAAAGCCATTAAAAACTGTTTTTGATATTTTTTAATATAGGAAAGGAAAACTTAATGAAAACACTTATTGTTTATTATTCCCGTTCTGGAAGAACACGCAAGATAGCAAAACAGATAGGAGTTAAGCTTAAGGCAGATTTGGATGAAATTCAAGACAATAAAAATAGAGCTGGTATATTTGGATTCATAACTAGTGGCAATGAAGCTTATCTAAGGAGAGCTGCTCCTATTAATAAATTAAATAGAGATCCTGCTCAATATGATACTGTAATTATAGGAACTCCTATTTGGGCCAATAATATATCAACACCTATCCGAAGTTTTTTTAAAGAATATCAGGAAAAATTAAAAAATGTTGCCTTTTTCTGTACCAGTATAGGCTCTAACCCAAAACCTGTTTTCTTGGCTATGGAAAAGATGGCAACACAGAAACCAATAACTGTTATGAATATTACTGCTCGTGATATTAGAAGACAGTTTTATAATGAGTTGGTCGATGAATTTGTTAAGAAAATTAAACACTCGCAAACAGAGTCAAGGAAACATGATAAATAAAAAGCAATTTGAAGAATTGGTAGTTCAGGCTATTAGCGAATTGCCTGAATATTTCAGAGAGAAAATGGAAAATGTCACCATTCATATCGAAGAAATTCCTAGCGAAGGTATATTGAAAGACCTTGGTCATAAATCACCCTATTCCCTATTAGGACTTTATCAAGGAGTACCTGTAACTCGTCGTGGAATACATTATCGCAATGTAATGCCTGACCGAATTACCATTTTTCGAAAACCAATTCTAAATAAAAACAAAAATCCTCAAGCAATCAAAGATGACATAAAACGAGTTGTTTTACATGAAATAGGCCATTACTTTGGGCTTAGTGAACATGAATTATATGTTATCGAGAGGGAACATTTTTACAAGTCTAGATGAAAATGTTAAGGAAATAAATTTATAATCTTTGGTTGTTAGGTTAATTGCAATGTATTTAATTTTTTAAGAATTACTTTTTAAATATTCTACTGCCAGGCTTTACTAGCTTTATGCCTTGTTTACACATAGGACAATCTTTTTCGTTGTAAATCTTAATATTTAACTTGATACCACAGAAAATAGGTAATCCGATATCCATATTCATTGGTTTTCTATCTACTATGCAGGCAACCCCGAGAACATTAGCCCCCATTTCTTCCATTAGATTTCTTACTTCTAAGGTAGATCTGCCGGTAGTAATGACGTCTTCGCTAATTAAAACATTGGTACCCTTTTTTATGGAAAAGCCTCGTCTTAGTGTAACTTGACCGTTTATTCTTTCAGTAAAAATTGATTCAAGATTAAGCTGTCTACCCATTTCATAAGAAGTTATAATCCCACCCATTGCCGGGCCAACTATGATATTTATTTCTAGATCTCTTACTTTGTCACATAGTATTTTTATTATCTGTTCAGCATACCAGGGGAATCTTAGTACTTTGGCGCATTGTATATACTGATTAGAGTGTTGTCCGGAAGAGAGTAGAAAGTGTCCTTCTATTAGTGCTCCTGTTTCTTCTAATATCTTTAAAATTGTTGTATTCATAGATATTCTCCTTTTAATCTACAATGCCGATTATCTCTGAGATATTTGAGATATCATTGCTTATAAGGTAATTTTTTAAATCTTTAATTATAATTTCTCCCACTTTCGGATTAATGAAGTTTGCTGTTCCGATTTGCACTGCCCGGGCACCAGCCATTAAAAATTCCAAAACGTCCTGATAATCAACTATCCCTCCGATGCCCATTACTGGTATTTTAACCTGTTTGGCCACTTCGTGAACCATTCTAAGAGCAATTGGCTTAATGCATGGTCCAGATAAACCGGCATAGGTATTTTCAAAAATTTTCTTTTTTTCATTTATATCAATAGCAAAGGCTTTAAAAGTGTTAATTAGTGATATTGCATCTGCTCCTTCTTCTTCACAAATTCTGGCTATTCTAATAATATCATCAGCATCAGGGCTTAGTTTTACCATAAGAGGAACTTTAACTACTTTTCTAACCTCTTTAACTACTTCTCTGGTAGTTGTTTCTTTGATGCCGAAAGGAATGTTATTTTCTTGTACATTTGGGCAGGAGATGTTAAGTTCAATCATATCTACTTTTTCCCTGGAGATTATCTGACAGGCTTTAACGTAATCTCCCAGGTTTGTCCCACTAATATTTATAATATGAGCCAGATCTAGTGATTGCATAAAGGGAAGTTCATTTTCTATAAAAGTTTGGATACCTGGATTTTCCAGTCCTACGCTATTCATCATTCCTGAAGGGGTTTCCCATATTCGTATTCCTTGATTTCCGCCTCTGGGATTTAGAGTCAAACCTTTACTGGCAATCCCGCCCAATTTTTCAATATCATATATTTCAGCATATTCCCGTCCAAAGCCAAAAGTTCCCGATGCCATTATAATTGGATTTTTTAAATTAATTTCTAAAAATTTTATATCCAATAAGCCATTCATTAAAAAATGTCCTTTCCTCTAAAGACAGGTCCGTCTTTACAAACCCGTTTATTACCCTTTTTTGTTTGACATGTGCAGACAAGACAGGCTCCAACCCCGCAAGCCATTCTTTTTTCCAAAGACACATAATGATCGATATTGAGTTTTCTTGCCTGTTTTTCGATTTTCTTCATCATTATCTCCGGTCCGCAACTGAAAATAGTGTTGTATTTTTCATATGGAATATAATCAGTGATAAAACCACCATAATTCACCCGCAAGAGATCTGCATAATTATTAAAAGAGGCTTCAAATTCATTTTTTTCTGGTAATCCTAAAAAAACATGGATGGTATTATTTCTGCAGTATTTTTTTAATTGTTTTGAAACATAGAACAGGGGAGCAATTCCAGTTCCTCCACCTACCAGGGCAATGTCTCCCTTTACTTCCATCGGGAAATTATTGCCATAAGGACCATAAATACTAATTTCATCATCTTTTTTGCAATCAGCCAAAACAGTAGTTCCTTTGCCGATTTTCTTATATAAGAAAATAATTCCATCATTTTCTAAATCATAAACGCTCATCGGGCGATTTAAAAACATAAATTGACTGTCTTTTCTAATCATAAAGAATTGTCCCATTTTGGCTTCATATTTTCCAGAAATTTTTAACAGATAAAAATTATTTTTTAAGGGCTTATTGTATTTGATTAGAGCCATTGAGCTATATCCTTTTTCATTTCCATTACTTTTTGCCGGGTAATTTTAACGAAATCTTTTGTATCATCTATTCCTTGATGAGCAGCTATGATTCCTCGGGAAGAATTAATAACTGCATTAATGTCTTTATCAAAAATTTTTGCCAGGTCTTTACCGCTGCCACCCTGTTTCCCATAGCCGGGAATAAGGAAGAAAGTATGTTTCGCATGTTTTTTAATCATAAGAAATTCATCAGGATAGGTCAGGCCGACTACCGAACCTATGGCATTGTACCCAAAATTTCCTCTATATTTTTTTCCCCATTCTTCAATTTTTTGGGTAATATGTATAAATAGTGGTTTACCATTTGCTTTCAGCTCTTGAAAATCTTTAGAGCCGGGATTAGATGTTTTTGCCAGTATAAAAAGTCCTTTTTCTCCGCTATCTAGGTATTTAAAATAAGGCCTTACAGCATCTATGCCCATAAATGGATTAATAGTTAAAAAATCAGCTTCAAAATCTCCGGTAAAATGGGCTTTAGCATATTGTTCAGCGGTGGATGATATGTCTCCTCTTTTTATATCAGCGATGACAATGCCTTCTTTTTGTTTGATATAAGAGAGAGTTTTTTGATAAGCAATTAATCCTTTGATGCCGTGAGCTTCATAGAAGGCTATCTGAACTTTGTAACATGCGGTGATATCAAAAGTATTATCTATTATCGTCTTATTAAAAAGAAACATTTTATCAGTAATATTTAAACCATTATTATTTTTTATGTAACCAGGGATAAAATCTAACTTTGTATCGAGTCCAATACATATAGGGCCTCTTTTATTGGCTAATTCATATAGTTTATCTATTATCATATTTAATTTCTCCATTTTTAATAGTCATCAGCACTTCCCCGTAAACATCCTGACCTATAAAAGGTGTATTTTCTGATTTGGAATGCATTTTTTTTTCACCGATTATATACTTTTTTGCCAGGTCTACCAGAACAAAATTCGAATTTGTTTTTTGATTAAATTTTGTTGCTCTTTTTTTTAACATATTCGATGGTGTTTCAGACATTAATTTACTTAATAATTGAATATTTATATTAGCCCCCTTAAATAGGGTATAGACAATAGAAAAGGCGTGTTCCAATCCAATTAACCCTCGAGCTCCTTTTGACTTATCTTTTTTACTATGGGGAGCATGGTCAGTTGCAATAATATCTATTGTGCCATCAAGAACTCCCTTCAGCAATTCTTCAGTATCTTCCCTTTTTCGAAAGGGAGGATGTACTATGTAATCCAGTCCATAGCTAAATAAATGGTGTGGAGTTACCTCACAAGTAACATTCAAATTATCATTTTTAGCAGCCCGAACTAATTCAACGCTTTCTCCTTTGCTTACATGGCAGATATGTAAATTACCTCCATATTTTTTCAATAATTTCAAATCTCGCTCAATCATTTCTACTTCCGGTTCACAGTGTGTCAGTAATTTAAAATGATATTCTGAAGATGCCTGTAGAGCTCTTATCATTGTTTGTTTATTAATAATTGGTTCACCATCATTAGAGAAGAGCTGTGTATATCTAGTCATTGAATCAAAATCAACTAATTGGTTTGTATTCAGGTTCTTGGTAACAGCAGAGACAGGAATTACTTCACACATATTTAATGACTTAGCTTTATCCAAAACATATTTAATGGTATCTGGATTGTCACAAATAGGCATTGTATTAGCCATAGGGCAAACAGTAGTAAATCCACCGGATAATGCTGTCAGTTGTCCTGATTCCAAGTCTTCTTTATAAGTATATCCAGGGTCTCTAAAATGGCAATGCATATCTATAAAGGAGGGCATCAACACCAGTCCTTCTCCGTCAATAATCTCTGTAAAATTGTTTTTCCTGTCTAAATGCTTTATTTCACTAAAAGTATTATCAGAGATTAGAATATTTGTAGTTCTGTCTGTTTCCGTATCAATTATTCTAATTTTTTTAAATAGTATTGACATTGATATTTTCCTAGAGATTAGTTTTTTCGTGACAATATTCGCATTGATATTCTTTTGTAGATGGATTAATCAGGGTAAATTCAATTTCTCCAACATCTTCAATGGTGCTAATGCATCTTGGGTTTTTACATTTTAATATCCCATATACTTTTCTGGGAAGCTCCAATTTTATTTTTTTCTTTTTTTGACCATTTTCAATAATATTAATAGTAACCCCTGAATCAATTAAGCCGAGTACAGTTAAATCAAGATAGATGTCATTTTCGATTTTAATTAAGTCTTTCACTCCCATTTTATTTGAAGGAATATTTTTTAACAATACTACCGTATCTTCCAGTTTATCTAATCCCAATTGGCTAAATATTTTGTAACCATTCCCGGATTTAATATGGTCGATTACAATACCCTTTTTTAATTTTGAAACATTTATCATTAATTTTCTCCTTTCCCAACAATTTTGGAGATTAATGCCATCCTAACATACATTCCAAATTTTGCTTGCTTAAAATAAACTGCCCTATCATCCCGATCTACTTCTGTCGCTATTTCGTTTACTCTGGGCAAAGGATGCATGACAATCATATCATTTTTTGCCATTTTCATTATATTTATATCTAAAATATAAGAGTCTTTTAACCGGAGGTATTCTTCTTCACTAAAGAATCGCTCTTTTTGAATTCTAGTCATATATAGGATATCCAATGTATCAATGCAACTTTCTAAAGAAGAGGTTTCTTGATATCTATTATTTCCGATTTCTTCTTTTATGTATTCCGGAATTCGCAATTCTTCCGGAGATATAAATACAAAGTTAATATCCGGATACTTTAGAAGCATTTTTGTTAATGAATGAGTTGTGCGACCAAATTTTAAGTCTCCACACAATCCAATGGTAAAATCTGAGATAGGTCCCTTTAATTGGCGTATCGTCAATAAATCAGTTAAAGTTTGAGTGGGGTGTTGATGTCCACCGTCACCAGCGTTTATAATTGGAACGCTGGAATATTTCGAAGCTAGCTTGGGAGCTCCTTCTTTGGGGTGTCTCATAATAATTAAATCTGCATAGCAGGAGATAGTTTGAATAGTATCAATAAGGCTTTCTCCCTTTGATACAGAGGAAGTCATAGCATCAGCAAAACCTATCACTTGTCCTCCTAATCTAAGAATGGCAGATTCAAAACTAAATTTTGTTCTGGTAGAAGGTTCATAAAATAGTGTTGCTATTAAACATCCTTTACATAAACCAGAATAGTTCTTCTCGCTGTCAATTATTTTTCCGGCAAAAGATAATAGATCGTCAATCTCTTCCAATGAGAAATCATTTACTTCAATTAAACTTTTTCCTTCGATCATACGAATAATACCTCCTTCTTAGTCTCGCTGGGACTAAATTAAAGATTATTTAACATAAAAAAACCTTTTCGTAAACAATACGAAAAGGTGGTATTCTGATGGTTCCGTTTATCATTCAATCTATTTGGTCGTTTTCTCATCTCTAACTACCTTTCTAGTATCTCGTACTAGATTAAAGATATCTTCTAAAAATCATATATCACAGCAATGCGAATTGTCAATGAAATTTTAAAGAAATGTTTCTGATATCTTCTTATCGTTGATTATTTATGGTCTTGAGAAGATTAATTAATATTGCTAAGTAGATGAAAATAATTGTTTATTATATTATAATTGGTGAAGTGCTTGAAAAATATCATATATTAAAGAAACAAAAAAAACTATATGCTATATGGAGGGAAAAAATTAACATTCAATTTATTGAAACACATGCTCATCTGGATATGATTGAAAGAGAGCCGAGTGAAGTTATTGATGATGCTTTGAGAAAAGGCGTTATAAAAATTATTTCTATTGGTATTGATTTGGAATCCAGTAGAAAGAATTCTTATTATGCGTCTCAATTTAAAAATGTGTACACTGCCATGGGTTTTCATCCCCATGAAAGCAAAAAGATGAATGATGAAGATTTTGTTCAATTAGAAAAATTGTTATCAACTCCCAAAAATATTGCCCTTGGAGAGATAGGGCTAGATTATTACTATCTGCATAGCAGCAAAGAAGAGCAGAAAAGGGCCTTTAGAGAGCAAATTGATTTAGCCAGAAGATACAATTTACCCATAATCGTTCATGATAGAGATGCACATGTAGATACTATGAAAATATTAGAAGAAAAAGCTAAAAATATGAAAGTGGTTTTGCATTGTTTTTCCGGTGACAAAAAAATGGCTGAATGGTGTGTGCAAAGAGGCTATTATTTTGGCATCGGAGGAGTAATAACTTTTAAAAATGCACGGAAATTAGCAGAAATAGTGAGAGAAATTCCTCTTGAGAATATATTATTGGAAACAGATTCTCCTTTTCTTACTCCCATGCCATTTCGGGGAAAACCAAATGAACCCAAATATATACCGATAATTGCCGAAAAAATTGCGGAGCTGAAAGAAAAAGAGATATCTGAGATAGGCAATGTTACTACTGAGAATGCTAACCAATTTTTTGGGTTCTAGTTCTTCAGCTTGTTGATTGTAGTATTTTGATTAACTAGATTGTAAAAAATTTCTAACTTTGTTTGACATTTGAATGGTTAATAGGTAAAATATTTTAAAATAATAAAAAATTAAGCATAATAAAAAAAGAGAATTAAAATGATACAACAAGTTAATAATAATTATTATTACTACTATTATATTCCGGGGTAAGTGCCTATCGGGTTTGGTAGTAGTAAGTAAAAGATTAGTTCTGATACAAATCAACCACAGGCGTTTACCTCAGGTAAATTCCTGTGGTTGATTTTTTTAAACCACGGGTGTGTAAATCATTCGTGGTTTTTTATATAAGTAATAGAGAGGGGATGATAGGTGATTCAAAAAATATATTGGAATCCAATTAAAAATATTCAAAAAAAAGGAGGAAATAAAATGAGAACAAATTCAAATCGTTCAGTCGTTCTTATGATTATTAGTGTGATGTTAATAATTATTGCTTTTATGGTAATGAGTGCACCTGTTTTAGCTGAACAGCTAAAAATTGGGATTAGTCAAATTGTAGAGCATCCGGCATTAGATAACTGTCGGGATGGTTTTGTAGATGGAATGGAAAAGGCAGGATACAGTACCGGTGAAGATGTTATATACGATTTTCAGAATGCCCAGGGAGAATTTAGTAACGCTATTTCGATTGCTCAAAAATTTAAGGATGACCAGGTAGATATTATTGTGGCAATTTCTACTCCCATCGCTCAGGCTTCAGCACAGGTTACCAGTGAAATACCGATTATCATTGGGGCAATTACCGATCCGGTAGCAGCGAATATTGCTGAAAGCTGGGAAAGTTCCGGAAATAATATAACTGGCATGTCTGATGCAGCTCCAAACGAAGCACAGTTAAAATTAATACCAAGGTTTTTTCCTCAGGCAACCAAAGTAGGAACAATTTATAATGCGGGTGAAGCCAATTCGGTGGTTCAGGTAGAACTTTCTCGAGAAATATGTCAGGATTTGGGATTAGAATTGGTTGAAGCCACAGTAAGTAATTCTAACGAGGTATTAATGGCTGCTCAATCACTGGCTGGAAGAGTAGATGTATTTTATATAGTGACAGATAATGTTGCCGTATCAGCCATAAGCTCTATTGTTAAGGTTTCTTTGGAAGAAAAAATACCTATTATACTTGCAGACCCAACCAATGTTCCTGATGGAGGTTTTGCTTCCTTTGGAATAGATTATTTCACATTAGGTCAGAAAAGTGCTGAAAAAGCAGTTCAGGTACTTGAGGGGAAATTGCCTTCTGAAATACCTATTGGAAAATTAGAACAACCGGAAGAATTAAAATTTGTCATTAATATGGACATTGCACAACAGCTAAATCTGGAAATACCTGCCGACCTTTTAGGGGAAGCAGATTCTATTTTTCTTGGTGGTGTCAGCTGGGATCGAAGTGAATAAATAAGATTGTTGAGTGAGAGGGAGGAGTTAACGTAATATGAGTTTGAGCTTAGTATTTCATGCAATAGAGCAGGGACTAGTTTTTGGACTTATGGCATTGGGGGTTTATATTACTTTTCAGGTATTGGATTTTCCGGATTTGTCAGTTGATGGAAGTTTCCCTTTAGGGGGTGCTATCACTGCTAAAATAATTTTTTCAGGAGGACATCCTTTAGTAGCAATTTTCTGGGCAATAGTAGGTGGTTTACTGGCAGGGGGATTAACAGCTTTTTTTCATACCAGGCTAAAATTTACTAATTTGCTTTCTGGTATACTGACCATGACCTTGCTTTACTCAGTCAACCTGAGGATTATGGGAAAATCAAATATTCCATTATTGGGGAAAATTACAATACTAGATAATATAAAGAGTTTGTTTCCATCACTTACGATGGATCTGTTAACTCCTTTACTCTTTTTATTTATTGTTTTGCTTGTCAAAATATTGCTGGATTATTTTCTTTCAACTGAAATAGGTATGGCGATTCGAGCAACCGGAGATAACGAGCAGATGATTTTAAGTTTGGGTGTGGATACAAAGGTAACTAAAATTATTGGCTTATGCCTTTCTAACGGATTAGTTGCTCTCTCGGGTTCTCTTTTTGCTCAATATTCTGGATTTGCTGATGTCGGAATGGGAATCGGGACAATTGTGGCCGGGTTGGCTTCAGTAATTATCGGACGCAGTATTATTAAGAATGGTAATATTGTCTGGATGACCACCAGTGTGATTATAGGTTCAATCATTTATCGTGCAACAGTTATGATTGCGCTGAGGTATGGTTATCACTTTGGTTTCCAACCGGGAGACTTGAAGCTTATTTCAGTTGTTCTGGTAGTCATTGCTTTAACTTTTCCGCTAGTTCGGGGAAGGGTCAAAGCGATTGTAATGTCTAATGATTCAAGTTCAACGGAAAAAGAACACTAAGGAGGTAATTGACTATGCTTCGTTTAAGATCTGTATATAAATGTTTTGCAAGAGGAACTTCATATGAAGTCAATGCTTTAACGGGAATTAATTTAAAAATTACAGAAGGTGATTTCGTTACTGTTATTGGCAGTAATGGGGCTGGAAAGTCAACCCTCCTGAATATCATATCCGGAACGATGTTGCCAGATAGAGGAATGATAAAAATCGATAATCAGGATGTAACTAAAAAAGCTGAGCATTGCCGAGCCAAATACATTGGACGTGTTTTTCAGGATCCACTAATGGGAACTGCTCCTTCTATGACTATAGAAGAAAACCTGGTACTTTCTATAAAACGTTATGGTAGAGGTTTAAGACTAGGATTGAATAACAAGAGAAGAGAATTCTTCCGAAATAAACTGGCAGAGTTAGAATTAGGGCTGGAGAATATGCTATCAAAGAAAGTAGCCTTGCTTTCCGGAGGGCAAAGACAGGCTTTAACGATTTTGATGGCAACAATGTTTGATCCAAAATTACTTTTATTGGATGAACATACCGCCTCCCTTGATCCGGGTATTAGTAAAAAAATACAGGCTATTACTCAGGAAATTGTTAAAGAAAAAAAATTAACAACAATCATGGTAACTCATAATATGCAAGAAGCATTAAGACTAGGTAAACGAACTATTATGATGGACCGAGGTCGTATTATACTTGATATATCCGGCAAAGAAAGGGAAAATGTTACTATTGATTATTTATTAAAACAATTTGCAAAATTAAGAAAAGAAGAATATATTGAAGATGAATTAGTATTAGCCTGATTGGTTCTGACAGGTTTATTTTAATTAAAGAAAATATTTATAGCTGTTTTAAAATAGCAAAAATTATAATAGGAAAATCCCCGGATATTTTTGGGGATTTTTTATTTATGATAAAATAAAATAAAAGAAAAGAAAATAAAAAAGCATTTTAAGAAAATTAACCTATTAGTATTTGATGATCAATAGAGAGCGGAGGCAGACAATGACCAGGAAACTATATCATGAAAATTCCTATCAAAGAAAATTTCGAGCAACGGTTCTTGATAAAAAGATTGAACAAGAAACTTCTGCTTTGATCCTGGATCAGTCCTACTTTTACCCAAATGCAGGGGGACAGCTTTGTGACAAGGGGGCAATTGAAGGATTACCAGTTATTGATGTTCAGGAGTTAGACGGCGATATTATCCATTATATAAAAGGCAATATTTCGATAAACCAGGGTGATATTATAACCGGAGAAATTGATTGGGAGAGCCGCTTTGACCATATGCAACAACATAGCGGGCAACATGTCTTATCAGGCGTCTTAATGTCTATTTGGCAGAAAGAGACACTATCGTTTCATATGGGTGAAGAGATATGCACACTTGATATTTCTTATACTTCTCTTGATGAAAAAAAAGTCGAACACCTGGAAGAGATGGTAAATCAGGTAATTTATGATAATAAAATAATTCGCCAATATTATCTGGAGGACAATAATAATATTACTGGGAAATTAAGAAAAAAACAGGAATTGCATGAAAAATTACGGGTAGTTGAGATTGATAAATTTGACTTAACTGCATGTGGTGGAACGCATTGTAAAAGTACAGGAGAGATTGCAATTATTAAAATAATCGGCTGGGAAAAACATAAAGATAAAACCAGGATATCTTTTCTTTGTGGCCATCGCGCATTTGCTGACTACCGTAAGAAACACAAGATTATTAAGCATCTTTCAGGCTTTTTTACAGTTGGGGTTAACCAATTGGAAGAAAAAGTAGACCAATTAAGTAAAGAAAAATACGAATTAACAAAAGGATTTAATAGAATAGAGAAGGAATTAATTCGGTATGAAGCAGAAGAATTAAAGGTAAAGTATAGTAAAAATAAAAAAGACTATTTTCTAGTTAGCAAACTATTTTTTGAAAAGTCTGTTCATCTTCTTCGGCAAATATCATTGATGTTAATTAATGAGCAAAAATGTTTAGTTATAATAGGGGCTGAAAAGCCGGAACCTGTTATATGTTTAGCCTGTTCTCAAGATTTTAATATTCATATGGGAGAATTAGTAAAACAAATAGTGATAGAATATAATGGAAATGGCGGAGGTTCTAATTTTATGGCAGTGGGTAAACTAAAAAGCAGCGCAGATCTCTCAAAAGTTTTTAATAAGACCACTAAACTGATTTTTCAGAAAATGCAGTAAATAATAAGAAAATTTATAAATTTAATTTTAGGATTACATACATGTTATGAAAAAAAATGGGAATAAGAATAACATTATTAAGAATAAATATAAAGTATTGAAAATCTTTATTTTAGTTATTTTTATTCTATTATCTATAATAGCTCCTGCTATCTCTACAGATCGTGACTTTGAAAAAGAAGAAAAGATCGGCCGAAAGATGGCCAAAAGAGTTGAAAGACAATATAATTTAATTGAAGATAGTGAATCCTTGCTGAGAGTTCAACGAATAGGGGAACACCTGAGGAACATTTCAGGCATTGGGCAGATAAACTATCAATTTAATATTATAGACAGAGAGGGCCCAAACGCCTTTGCATTTCCCGGAGGTTTTATTTATATCACTGCTGATTTGTTTGATTATATTCACTCAGATGATGAATTGGCTGCAATAATTGCACATGAGATGGGCCATGTTATACATCAGCATTCTATAAAACAGATGCAGGAAAATCGCAAGATGAAATTAGTAGAACTTTTTGCAGTATTATTAACCGGAGATCCGACGATAGGACTTTTAGGAGAACTAACCACCATTACTGTACTTAATAATTATCGTAGGGAGTATGAGGAGGAAGCTGATTTAACTGCACTTGAATTACTAAACAAAAGTCCTATCTATCATCCAGTAGGATTGTTGACTTATTTTGAGAGAGTAGGTAGTAAATATTTATTAAAGCCCACTAATAATTTGGGTATATTTCAAACTCATCCTGATGTGGAGGAACGGGTTAAAAAAGTCAAACAATATTTGAAAGAAAACGGAATTAACATAAATCGTCGTTTAACTACTGATTACCTTACTGTTAATGGAGCTTATAAAGAACAGGTTAATGGTTTATTAATTGCCCGAATATTTATTAATGATGTGGAGATATTTAGGTTTACTGGTAAAGAAGAGGAAATACTCTGTCAAAAATTGGAAGAAATTGTATTAAAATTTGATCAATCATTAAGGCTTGACCTGGAGCCTTATGAAATTACCTTATACTCAGGTGAGGAGCAATGCACTTTGAGAATCGGAACTGAAAAAATTGTTTCATTGTCTCGAGAAGAGGTAAATTTTCAGGGTTTAACTGCTGCTGAGGTCCTGGAAGAAGCCAGGAAAAGAATATCTGTTATTCTCTGGCAACTGAAACTAAAATTGCCTATCCTATTTTTAAAAAGTTAAATACTCTAACTGACTAGAGGATGAATTTCATAATCGTTTAAAAGATTATTAATATTACATTTTTTTCATATTAAAAACCCGGTTATTAATTCATGATTTTGAGATTAATAACCGGGTTTTTTACTTTAAATTAAGTAATTACTAAATAAGCTTAGCCAAGAATTCCTACACTGTTTAGAAATACAACAAATACCGCAATTGGTACTACATATTTAATCAGGAAGGAATAACTAGCACCCAATTTTGTGCTGGCACCTCGATTAGCTTCCTCAAGAGCCTTGTCAGTACCCCAGAACCATCCGATAAATATGGCAATCAGTAATCCTCCCAAAGGTAATAGTATATTATTGGCAAAGAAGTCAAAGGAGTCTAAAATATCAAATCCCTTAATTAGTTTTACATCTGATAAAGTACTATAACCAAGAGAAGGGAAAATGCCGAGAATCCAGATAGCGGTTCCCATACCAATCGTTGCTTTCTTTCTGTTCCATTTGATTTCATCAATAAAGTAAGCAGCAACAACTTCTAATAAAGAAATTGCCGATGTTAAAGCAGCTACAGTTAACAAGATAAAGAAGATGGTACCGAAGATATGTCCGGCCGCACCCATTTCAGAAAAAACTGCCGGTAAGGTTATAAAGGTAAGCCCGGGACCCGAAGCAGGTTCTAATCCAAAAGCAAATACAGCTGGGAAAATAACAAATCCGGCTAATAGAGCAATTATTGTATCGAAGCTAACAACATATTTGGCATTCAAGGGTAAATCTTCGTCTTTTTTCAAGTAACTGCCGTAAGTTATCATGCAACCCATGCCTAGGCTCAAAGTAAAGAAAACCTGGCCAAGGGCTGCCAAAAACCCTTCAGCATTGAATGCGCTAAAATCAGGCCGTAGATAAAAAGATAATCCTTCTCCTGCGCCTGGCAGTGTAACAGAACGGATAATCAGTACGATAAGCAATATAAACAAAACAGGCATAAGGATTTTAGACCAGCGTTCTATTCCGTTCTCAACACCACCATAAACTATACCAATACACAAAAGCATAAATAGTGTATGCCAGAAAATACCACCAAAGGTTGAACTAATTGAGCCTACAAAAATATTGGCAGCATCTGAGCCGGCAGCCATATAGGCACCGGATTTAAAAACATAAGAAAGTGACCATCCTGCAACTACTGAATAGTAGGATAGGATGATAAAACCAGCAAGAACACCCATAAACCCGACGATTATCCAGGGGCTTCCCGGAGCTAGTGCCTTATAAGCACCAACGGGGTTTTTTTGAGTCTTACGGCCTAACAGTAATTCAGAGTTCATTACCGGGTAACCGATAAAGATTAGTAAAAGAATATAAACAAGAACAAATGCTCCACCACCGTACCTACCGGTAATATATGGAAAACGCCATATATTACCTAAACCAATAGCTGAACCAGCAGCAGCAGCTATAAAACCTGCTCGTGTTTGCCACTGCCCTCTTCCGTTTTCACTCATTTCTTTCATCTCCTTAATTAAATGATTAAATATAAGATTGCACTTTTAGTAAATTATTAGTTGAAACATGAAGTTTATTTAAGCAAAATTTCCATAAAATATTGTTTACCACCTCCTTTTAAGGTCAATTTATCAATATTTAATTATGTTTTAGAAATATATAGAAGTAGAAGTTTCAAATAAATATTATTATATATAATTTTAATAGACAAAAATAATCTTGCCTATCTTAAATATTTTATAATTTTTTGCAGCAAGCAGTTGTTTTAAAAACGTTTAAAATTATATAGTAGGTTATGATTATATAATTAATTTCAAAGTTTAGCACCTTTTCTAATTAATGTCAAAAAGAATGAAAGACAAAAAATAAAAATGTTAAAATAATATTTACTTGTTATAATACTCGTTATAAATAACTAAAAGTTATAAATATTTTAAAAAAGCAATTTAAAATTATTTTACTTAACCATGAAAAAGATGAAAAAAGCTATCTGACAATTTTTCACCTTAAGTTCAATATAGGAAGTGGGATTGCTAAAAAAAGCTAAACTTCTTTTAGAGATTCTTAAAGCCAACTACTATTCGGGTGTGATATTTGCTAAAGCTGTTGAATTGAAGTGATACAAGTGGTATATTTTATCAAACAAGATAAGATTTAGAAAATATGGTGATTTATTATGTTAAGAAACAGCCATGAAAAAATAGGTAATAAAAACAATCGTGAAAGAGCCTATATTATTCTAACCGGTAGGGTACAAGGTGTAGCATTTCGTTATTATGCTCGAAATATAGCAAACAGACTCGGAGTAAAAGGATGGATAAGAAACTTAGACAATGGAGATGTAGAGGCAACTATTGAGGGAGAGAAAAATTCAGTTAATCAGATGATTGAATGGTGCAAAAAAGGACCGAGTCTAGCCTTGGTAGAGGATATAAAAATAATTTGGCAGCCCTATACTGGTGATTTTAGTGATTTTCATATTAGATGATAATATTTAGTAGTATATATTTACTTTTTATACAAATAGAAAATAATTAAGAAATAAAATAGAGAAAGGAAGAAAAAATGTTAGTATTACAGGAAGTTTCTTATTTTGCTGCTTTTTTAGCTGGATTGTTGTCATTTTTATCACCCTGTATCTTACCTTTGGTACCAGGGGATATTTCATTTATTTCCGGAATATCCTTAGAGGATTTAAACAATAATAACAGTAAAAATAGAAATAGCTTTTATCGTGTCCTTACAGGGGCTTTATTTTTTATCTTCGGATTCTCTCTAGTCTTTGTTCTTTTAGGCGCTTCTGCAACTTTTCTTGGGCAGTTTCTACAGGAATACTCAGTTTGGTTCAAGAGAATAGGCGGTATAATCATTATTTTATTCGGGTTGCACATGATAGGAATTATAAACATTCCTTTTTTAAATTTTCAAAAAAAGTTCCAAACCAAATCGGATCTTTCTTTTAATTTATTTTTTACGCCTTTTTTAATCGGTTTTGCATTTGCTTTTGGATGGACCCCCTGTATTGGACCTATTCTGGCTGCTATTTTAGTCTATGCGGGTACCCAGGATACGGTTATTAAAGGCATGTCCTTATTATCCCTCTATTCTTTGGGTTTGGGGGTTCCCTTTTTATTAACGGCTTTAGCGGTAAATCAATTCTATCGATTAAGTGTGCAGATTAAAAAATATTTTAAGATAATTGAATGGGTAGGAGGAATATTGCTAATCATAATAGGTATTATGATATTTAGTGACAATTTAATAATTCTTTCAGGTATTATATAGAATAATTTGACAACAAATAATATTGTTGTATAATTTAACACTAAACAATTTGAAAAAAATTAAAATAATGTAGATAGGATAGGTTCTTTATTATGAGCAAATTAATTGAAAAGAAAATAAAATATTTACAAATATTTATAGTTCTAGTATTTATGCTGGTTTACAGTTTTAGCTGTATGGCTGTTGAGCTGTCCGAAAATGAAAATTATCAAAACGGGAAAGATTTAAATTGGCTGTCATTTGATCAGGCGCTGACAAAATCGAAAATTGAGAATATCCCGACCCTGATTTATTTCTATTCTGACAACTGTGAGTGGTGTAGAAGATTGGAAGATGAAACTTTCAAAAATCAAGAGGTTAAGGAATTAATGAATGGGGATTTTGCTATTGTTAAAATTAACAGTAATTCCTCTAATGTTGTTAGTGATAAGGGGGAAATTACCGAAAAGCAACTATCGCAGGAATTTTATCAGGTAAGGGCAAATCCAACCATTTGGTTTTTAAGCAGCAATGAAGAACGTATTGCTCCCTTGCCGGGCTATGCGCCCGCTGAAGATTTTATCAGTGTTTTACATTATATAAGGGATGGTTATTATAGGGATTATACTTTCCCCGAATATATGGAAGAATTCAATTAGTAATAGTAAGTAGTACAGGAATTTATTTTTCAGTCTAGGAATTTTCTTATTAAATATTACCAAAATATTCAAATAATAAAAATGAGATAGTTAACTATATCAATAACTATCTCATTTTTATTTAACATGAAAAAGACAAAGAGAAGCTATATGACGATTTTTCATCAGAAGTTCAATGTAGAAAATAGGGTTGCAAAAAAGCTAAAACAGTCACAAAGATATTTTAATATAATATATGATAAGATTAAGATAAAATAACAAATGTTTCGAGGTAAAAAGGTTTGCAGGAAGCATCAATTGAAGTTCAAAAAATAGTTGACAATATCAGAAAAGTTGTAAAGGAAAAATCCGCTACGGTTGCTTTCTCCGGAGGACTTGATAGCACTGTAGTGCTTAATTTAGCTAAAAGAGCCCTGTGTAAAGAGAAATTGACCGCAGCCAATGTTGATTTCGGATTGTTTACCTACAATAAAGCTCGTGAAAATATACAGGCGATAAGTAAATCTTTACAAATAAAACTTATCATAATTTCCGGTGAATCTGAACAAGTGACTATAATGAGGGGCGGACCGGATTGTAATTTATGTACCAAAAAAGTTAAATTAGGCTTGATAAAAAGGAAATTAAAAAAACAGATTATTTTAACAGGTTCTAACCAAAGCGACAGCTGGGGAAAATATGGAATTGACTTCCAGAACAGTTATTATGCCCCATTGTTTGCTTACTCAAAAAATGAGATTAAGATTATTGCTGATTATTTAAATATTGGAATTAAACGCATTGGAGAGAATAATAATCGTGAAGGATGCAAATTAAAGCATTTACTTAAACCTTTAATTAACCTTGATTATCACGGACATGCAGTTAATAAAGCAAATGAATTACTGTTAGAGAAGATTTATAAATCAGGTATTTGTGCTGAAAAGGCAAATGTTAAAATTATTGGTCCTTTAAGCAAAAACATTGCCTTGATTAATATTTACCCTTTACCAGACCAAAATTGGTTAGATGAGGCCAAATATCAAATAGAGGACTTAGCAACTATCGAAGAATGCCAAATTGTTGACCACCCTTTGGAATTGTTGATAAAAGCCAATAAAGGTCAATTTAATAATCTCCGTTCCCGCTATTGGTTAGAAAAGGGTAGACTGCAACCGGAATTTTCCTTTCCCGTAAAAGTAAGATGGTTATTAACAAGCAATAGAAAGTTGAAAACATTTCAGGTTGTCGATTATAATAAGTTAGATGTAAGTAATTAATTCGGATTTTAATAAATTAACATAGAAGTAGAATATCAACAAAGGAGTAGTTTTTTATGAGTAATGAAATGAGTTATATCAATTATGAAGATACAATTAGAAATGCAGTGGAATTGATGGCATTATCTGCCAGGACAGCTCCCAAGTCAGCTGGAGAAGATTTTGTGGAAATCAAAATACTTTATGGGGATGAAGTGGTAAGATTGGGAGAGGAAATGATAAAATATGGTATAGAAAATAGTAAGAGAAATTTTGACCGTGATGGTGAAAATGTAAAGAATTCCCCTGCCCTATTGTTGATTGGCTTAAAGGGAGCCCAGGCATTAGGTCTTGATTGTGGAGCCTGCGGATTTAATAGTTGTTCAGAATGTCAAGAACATAGTGGACCTGAGTTCGATGGCCCCCAGTGTGCTTTTCGTATTTTGGATATGGGAATTGCCATTGGCTCTGCTGCTAAAATGGCAGGTATATTAAGTATAGATAACCGCATTATGTACCGCGCTGGAGTTGTTGCTAAAAAGATAGGACTTATTGATACTAGTTTTGTCATGGGGATACCTTTTTCAGTAACCGGAAAAAATATTTATTTTGACAGATAAATATAACTGGGATTGGGAAATATTTGCACAGCTGATAAGAAATAAAGCGCAATTATTTTGCAGTAAAAAGATGTTTTTGCAACCAATGGGATTATTTATGTGTGTTATTTAAAAGAATAGCCATTAAATAAACTGATAATCTCAGGCAAAGAAAATCTTTATTTATATCGTTTTAGAAGGATGGATGCTTTTTAGGTATGGCAGTAGATTGATAAAATAAATTGTATGGATTTTATTCTGGCATAGAAATTGCTTTATATAATTAGATAGAAAAAAGAAATAATAAAAAAGGAGATGATTTCTTATGTCAGAGTCATTTTTATAAAAAAGTATTATATAAAAAATCCAAAGTGAAATTCTGAAATATTTTAATAATTCTTTCAATGAGGAGGTAAGAATATGTTACAAAAAATTTTTATAAAAAGACAGAAACTATATTTTATTTCTCTATCACTAATATTTATATTTTTGCTGAGTTTTGCCGGAACAGGCATTGCGCAACAAAAACAGTCTATTGTTAAATCTCTTAGTGATGATATTGCTCAAATTGCGGAGGTCGTTGGTCCGGCAGTAGTAAATATTGATGTAGTACGTTATGTAGACACATCACCTTTTGGCAGTCAATTTAATGATCCATTTTTTGAGAGATTCTTTGAACAATTTGAAGAATATCGAAGACAAATTCCGCAAAAGGGAGCTGGTTCTGGGTTTATTGTTGACAAGGAAGGCCATATATTAACCAATGAACATGTAGTTCACAATGCCGAAGAGATAAAAGTCACTCTGTCAGATGGTCGCGAGTTTACTGGTGAGGTAGTTGGTTCTGATATCACAACAGATATGGCAATTGTAAAAATTGATGCCAATGATCTTCCGATAGTAGAATTAGGAGATTCTGATTCACTGAGGGTAGGAGAAATTGTCATTGCTATTGGAAATCCATATGGCTTAGAAAAAACGGTTACTATGGGTGTTGTTAGCGCCAAGGGTAGAGACATCAATGCCGGTTCAGATGGCCAGGAATATCGTAATCTTATTCAAACAGATACAGCAATTAACCCGGGCAACAGTGGCGGTCCCTTGCTCAATACAGATGGAGAAGTAGTAGGAATAAACACTGCAATTATCCCTTATGCACAAGGTATTGGTTTTGCAATTCCAGTGAGTGTAGCCCAGCGGAATCTTGATGATTTAATTACTCTTGGAAAGGTAAGAAGGTCCTGGTTGGGTGTTTATATTCAACAGGTAACTCCGGAGATTGCCGAACAATTTGACCTTGAAGAGGCTGAAGGCGTATTGGTTGGTGATGTAATTGAAGATAGTCCTGCTGAAAAAGCCGGTCTTGTCAGAGGTGATGTAATTATATCTGTTAACGATATAGTAGTAAATACGCCACAGGAGCTGCAGGACACTATCCGCGCTTTAGAAATTGGCGAAAGAGCTGAGTTAACAGTAAAGAGAAACGGGGAAGAGACAAATATAATGGTTGATATAGCAGAAATGCCTTCAGATGAAGTCGTAGAAACTAAAGAAAAAGTCTTTTCCGAACAAACTGGAATCAAGGTTGAAGAAGTGACTCCGGAGATCGCCCGTGAAGCAAACTTGCCATGGGTAAAAGGATTAGTTATAACCGATATTGTTCCCGGTAGCTCTGCAGATGATATGGGACTAAGAAGAGGAGACATTGTGTTGGAAGCTAACAGAAATGAAGTATCATCGATTGCTGAATGGGAAGAGATAATTAATCAGCTAGAAACAGGAGATACTTTATTGCTCTTGGTTTTCCGAGATAGGCATACTTATTATGTTCCTATCAAAATAGAGGAACTTGAATAAATAGCTCTAATAAGTAAAAGAAAAAAGAGAACCGGTAATTACCGGTTCTCTTTTTTATTAAAAATCCAATTTTATAAAAAATGAAGCTAAGGATAACAATTCAATTATTACTGGTAGTTAAATAATCTATGATAAATATTAAAAAAATATTTCAAAAAAACAATATCTTTCTTGTTCTAATTTTGACCGTACTCCTCGTCTTTATTTTAGGTTATATCAGTTATTATGAACTGCAAAGGGAAAAGAATTATTTATGGGAATTAGCTCGGGTAGAAGGTTTAAATATTTCTTTTTCTATTCAAACACTGGGTTCTGAATTTATTTTAAATAGAGATATTTTAATAGAAGTGCTTGATTTATTTCAAAAAGAGGGAATTACCTTTATTGATGTAGTTGACCATAACGGTAACATCAGGTTAAGCACTAATGAGCAAAGAATGAATCAGCGGGTAGAAATAAGATATCCCGGTGTTGTAAACTATATTCACTCCTACGATTCGAAAAATCAGAGAATACTGCAAGTAATAAAGCCTTTTGATTTTGATGACCACTTTTCTTCCGATTTGTTCGGCTATCTTTTTTTGCATGATAAATATTTGTTAATTGGAATAAACATGGAGGATTATTATTTGCGCTATAATCAAATAAAACAGAGAGTAATCCTGAATTATTTCATTATTCTAATATTGTCGCTACTAGGTATTTATATGATATTCAGGATACAGGAGAGTATGGTAGTAAGAAGGACATTGAGGAATATGAAGGATTATACCAGCAAATTATTAGAAACGATGGATAGTGGTGTGATATCCGTAGATGAACAAAGTATTGTCAAAACTTTTAACCGAAAAAGCGAACAAATATTTAACTTAAAGAGAAATGAAGTTATTGGAAAAAACGCAGAAAAAGTATTGCCGATTAAAATAAAAAATACGTCTATTTATCATTTAGTCTTACAGGAAAAGCAAAAAATTGAGCATGAAATTGAATTTGAAACCAAGAACCATAGCAGGAAAATACTTGAGGTGAATACCTCTTTGCTTTCCGGAGGAAAAGACCAGAATAGCGGGATAGTTATTTTAGTAAGAGATATAAGCCGCATTAAAAGCCTATCAGAAGAGATTAACCGTAATAGAAGATTGGCATCCTTGGGAAAATTATCAAGCGGTATAGCACATGAAATTAGAAACCCACTTAGTTCCATAAGGGGATTAGCTCAGTTTCTTCATCAGTCGTTCGATAAAAAAGATGAGCGAAAAGAAGATTTGAATATCATTTTAAAAGAGGTGGATAGGTTAAATCAGTTAATCAACCAGATACTTGATTTTTCCAGGCCGAAGAAATTAATGGTTAGTCGTTTCTCAATACAAAAAGTTATTGAAGAGTTGATTTATTTGCTAAAATTAGAGAAAAATGAAAAAGAAATTTCTTTCCAGTATCATCTAAATATTACAAATCAATTTATTGAAGGAGACAGGAACCAAATTAGACAGGCACTTATGAATATTCTTCTAAATTCGATACAGGCTATAAAGAAGAAAGGAAAAATTGTTATTTCCTTGACAATGGCAACTTATAAAGATAGTGAAATGGTTAAAATAACAATTCATGATAATGGTGTAGGAATTGATGCTGCTGATTTAGCGCATATATTTGATCCTTTTTTTACCAATAGGGATAATGGATATGGATTGGGTCTTTCTATTGCTTACAATATTATTGAAATGCATCAGGGGACTATAAATGTTGAGTCAGAAAAAGGGGAAGGAACTGACATAAATATTTTTCTTCCGGTTAGGAGTAGTAAAGAAATTGAATAAAATATTGATTGTTGATGATGAAGAAAGTATCCGAATCATGTTAAAAAGGGTACTTTCCGGAGAACAATATGAAATTCAAGAAGCAATTAACGGATTAGAAGCTTTGGAGAAAATTGCTCGCGAAAAATATAGTGCAATTTTATTGGATTTAAAGATGCCTCAAATGAACGGACTTCAGGTTATAACTAAAATAAAGGAAATGGATATCAGTACTCCAATTATTATGATGTCAGCATATGGGACTATCCCGGATGCAGTAGAGGCAATGAAAATAGGAGCAGTTGACTATATAGTAAAACCTTTTGACCTGGATGAATTAAAAATGTCGTTAGATCGCATGATTTGTCAGGATGAAATGAAAAATGAGAATCAGTATTATAAAGAAGAAGAAGACAAGCGTTTCAATTTTGAAGAGATTATCTCTCAAAGTCAGGTCATGAAAGAGGTATTGAAAATGATTAAGCAGGTTGCTCCTTTACCTACTACAGTTATGATTACTGGAGAGAGCGGTACTGGAAAAGAATTGATTGCCAGGGCAATTCATAAGAACAGCCCGCGAAAAGAAAAACCATTTGTGGTAGCTAATTGTGTGGCTTTTTCACCCAATGTACTGGAGAGTGAATTATTCGGACATGAAAAAGGAGCTTTTACCGGGGCCAGTACCAGACGTATGGGAAGGTTTGAAATTTCCCATGGTGGGACAATATTTTTGGACGAAATCGGAGAGATAAATCTGATGACTCAAGCAAAACTGTTACGAGTAGTACAGGAAAAGGAATTTGAACGAGTAGGCAGTTCCACCAGTATTAAGATTGATACTAGAATTGTAGCAGCTACCAATAAGGATATAAAAAAAGAAGTTGAAGAACATAAGTTTCGAGAAGACCTTTATTATCGTCTTAATGTTTTTCATATTCATATTCCTCCCTTAAGAGAAAGAAAAGAAGATATTCCTTTATTGGGACAGCATTTTATTGAAAAATATAACAGAATTTTAAACAAACGTATTTCTTGTTTATCAAAAGAAGCTATTAGTCTATTGATGGATTATTCTTACCCCGGGAATGTTAGAGAGCTAGAGAATATAATTGAAAGAGCGATTATTACGTCTAACGGGAAAATCATCGATAAAGATTTTCTTTTCTTTTTTGACCAAAAAAATATTAATAAAAAAAATGGTACACTTAAAGAGATGGAGAAAGAGATGATAAAGAAGTATCTTATTCAAAATCATGGCAATCGTACCAAGACAGCGTTAAACCTGGGTATTAGCAGGAGAAACCTGCAGTTAAAACTAAAAGAGTACCAGATTGATGTACCAAGTAAAAATATTTAAATAATAACCATCAGTGGTAAAGAAAGAGGTTAATAATGCTATTAGTTATCGATGTAGGCAATACTCATACCGTGGTAGGAATATTCGAAGATAATAAAATAAGGGGTCATTGGCGAATATCAACTGATTTTAAAAAAACTGAAGATGAATTTGGCATGTTATTCAAGAGTTTATTAGATGAACAGGCATTAAATTATACCCATATCAAAGCAGTGGTAATATCATGTGTTGTACCTCCTTTGATTTGGATTTTACTACAAATGTCCAAAACTTATTTTAAAGTAGAACCTATTATAGTAAATTCCGGAATTAATTTAAATATTAAGATAAAGACAGATTACCCCGACGAACTAGGTGCTGACAGAATAGTAAATGCTGTTGCTGCTTATAATATTTATGGAGTACCAGCTATTATTATTGATTATGGGACTGCTACGACTTTTTGTGCCCTTGATCAACATAAAAATTATATAGGTGGAGCTATTGCGCCGGGTATAGAATTATCCAGTAATGCCTTATTTGAAAAAACTGCTAAATTACCGGAAGTTGAACTCATTGAACCCAAAAATGCTATAGGCAAAAATACAATTCAAGCTATACAGTCCGGGGTTTATTTGGGTCATATAGGATTAACCAGGGAATTGGTGAACCGTTTTAAGAAAGAATTAAAAGGAAATCCTAAAGTGATTGCAACAGGAGGGTTAGCTGAATTAATAGGTAGAAGCTGTCCAATAATTGATAAAGTAGATCCCTTGTTAACCCTGAGAGGATTAAAAATAATTTACCAACTTAATAGTTAATTAGAAAAGAAATCAGCATTTAGCGGTCTATGTAATTGACATATAATTTGATAAAAGATAAGATAGATTAAAATTTAACCAATTTTATTGAATATGGAGAAAGAAGGGTTTATATATGTGGGAAGATAAATTAATCAAGGAAGATGGACTTACTTTTGATGATGTCTTATTAATTCCTCAAAATTCCAGATTGATTCCAAAGGATGTGAATTTAAATACATCTTTATCTCGGCATATTAATCTTAACATTCCTTTGCTTAGTGCTGCAATGGATAAAGTAACAGAATCCAGATTGGCCATTGCCATTGCTCGGGAAGGTGGTCTTGGGATTATCCATAGAAATATGACCATTCAAGAACAAGCTCATGAAGTGGACAGGGTTAAGCGTTCTGAAAGTGGCATTATTGTGGAGCCAATTGCTTTAACAGAAGATAAAAAAGTTAAAGATGCTCTAGAGCTAATGCAGCATTATCATATTTCCGGTATCCCTGTCGTAAATCAAGACAAAATACTGGTTGGCATATTAACAAATCGTGATATTCGTTTTCTGGACGATGTGGAAATGCCAATTGGGGATGTAATGACCAGGGAACCTCTTATTACCGGTAAAGTAGGAACAACATTAGATGAAGCCAAGAAGATATTACACAAAAATCGTATTGAAAAATTACCCTTGGTTGACGAAGATTATACTTTAAAAGGTTTAATTACAATTAAGGATATTGAAAAGGTCAGACAGTATCCCAATGCATGTAAGGATGAAAATGGACGCTTAAGGGTAGGGGCTGCTATAGGCGTATCTTCTGATACCTTTAAAAGGGTAGAAGCAATGATAAAGGCACATGCTGATGTTCTAGCGGTAGATACTGCTCATGCAGATTCGGAAAGAGTTTTAAATACCATCAAAGAAATCAAAAAAAGATTTACCGTGGAATTAATTGGGGGAAATGTAGCTACCTATGAAGGTGCAAAACGTTTGATTTCAGCGGGGGTTGACGCTATCAAAGTGGGTATAGGTCCAGGCTCAATTTGTACTACCAGAGTTGTAACAGGTGTTGGTGTGCCCCAAGTATATGCCATAAGAGAATGCTCCAGGGCTTGTAAAGAAGCAAATGTCCCGCTGATAGCTGATGGAGGCATACGTTATTCCGGTGATATTTGTAAAGCCTTAGCTGTAGGAGCTGATTCAGTAATGATTGGTAGCCTTTTTGCCGGTACAGAGGAAAGCCCTGGAGAAGTTGTTCTCTATAAGGGACGAAGTTACAAAGAATACCGGGGAATGGGCTCAGTAGGAGCCATGAAAGAAGGTAGCAAAGACCGTTATTTTCAGGAGGATAATGAAAATAAAAAATTAGTACCGGAAGGAATAGAAGGACGAGTCCCATATAAGGGTTCAGTTTCTAATTGTGTGCTTCAGTTGATGGGAGGATTAAGGGCAGGTATGTCTTATTGTGGTTCCAAAACAGTTCGAGAATTACAAGAGAAAAGTCGTCTACTCAGGATTTCCAGTGCAGGTCTAAGAGAAGGACACCCGCATGATATAATTATAACCAAAGAAGCTCCTAATTACGAGATTGAGTAATATCAAGAGGAAAAAACAAAAATTTCAATAAATTCTCTGATGATAGTTTTTCCTTCTACTATTTTTTATTTATAGATATATAATTCATATTTTATTCAAAGAAAATTGACCATCTATTGCAAAATTAGCAATGTCCTTTATTGCCAACAAGAGATAAATTGTTTTATTTCCCTTCACTAAAAAAATAAAACAAAACTTCATCATAATTCGGACGGAAAAGTAAAGATTTGTTATAATAAAAGAGAGAACAATCTATAAGGTGTAAGGAGAAGATAGTTATTTTATTTAACCATAAAAAACCACTTTCTAAGATGGCGCTAATGGTTAAATAAAATAATTTTACCATAAAAAGATTAAGTTAAGCTAGATGACAATTTTTACCTGAAGACCAAAATTGAAAGTCATATTGCTTAGATATAACTAAAGTGTAAATAGGAAATCGGAAGAAAAAGTGGTAAAAAGTTGAAGCTCTTTTAGAGGTTCTTAAGGCTACCTGCTTATGCGGGTGCTATATTTACTGTTATGAGGAGGTTAAAGATGGTTAAATTTGATTTAGAAAAAGGGATGAGAGGGGTTTCCCAAATGGTAGTTAGCCCCGATAACATGGCAGAAAAATTTTCCCGACCAATGCCCCCTTCTTTTGCCACACCGATGCTTGTATCTCTGATGGATAATGCTGCTATTGAAGCCGTCAAGAAAAAGCTACCAGCTGGTTATATAAGTGTTGGCACTTCAATTACTGTCAAGCATATTGCTCCAACTCCTGAGGGGATGACGATAACTGCTCAGGCAGAATTGAAGGACATTTTTCAAAATCGCCTGATTTTTGAAGTAACCGCATATGATGAGATTGAAAAAGTCGGGGAGGGAGAAGTAGAAAGGTATATTATTGATTTAGAAAGATTTTCTGAAAAAATATTGGAGAAAAAGAAAAGAGAAGAAAAGCCATAATAGATTAAATAAAATGGATTTACTATTTATTAAGAACAAGAGGTTAATAGCTTGGCTACCAAACATTTTAAAATTGGATTAGCGCTGGGAGGAGGAGGTGCCCGTGGGCTTGCTCATGCCGGTGTGATACAGTTTTTAGAAACAGAAGGTATTCCAATTGATATTATTGCCGGTACTTCAGTAGGTTCGGTGATTGGAGCCTTCTACTCTTTATATAAAGATGGTCGGAAACTAAAAATAACAGCAGAAGAATTAGCTAAAAAAATGAATCAATATCACAAACATTTGGATTTTAACCAATTTCAGACAGAAAAAGGGAAGAAGAATTTACCATGGGGCAGGTTAACTGAATTTATTAAAAAAGGTTATTTTTTGCATACCGAGTTAAGAAAAACCTGTTTAAATGATGGGACAATTATGGAAAATCTCTTTAAAGATGTTTTTGGAGAATATAAATTCCAGGAAACCAAAATACCTTTTAGTGCGGTAGCGGCTGATCTAATTAGCGGAAAAGAAGTAATATTGAGAGAAGGCAGTTTAACGAAAGCCATTATGGCAAGTTGTGCAATTCCAGGAATATTCCCACCAGTTCAATATCACAATCAATTATTGGTTGATGGTGGGATTATTGATAATGTTCCCACAGAAGCTGTCCGAAAGATGGGAGCTGATTTTATTATTTCTTCCAACATAACTAGGAAATTAAAACGAAAGAGAAATTTTAAAAATGCTATTGATATTTTAGTTCGTTCTGAGGAAATTACTTCAAAACAATTGAGAAGGATTCAACTAGAAATATCTGATTTTGTTATATCTCCGGAAATTCACCACATCGATTGGTGGAATTTTAGCAAACCGGAGCAATGCATCAAATTAGGAGAGGAAGCAGCTAAAAAAGTAAAAATAGAACTACAAAAGACATTAAGGAAAAAGCAGCTAAAAACAAAATGGAAAAAATTATTATTTAAGTCTTAGCAGATTCATTTTTGGCTTTTGCTGTTGTAGAATTTTTAGTTTCCTCAGTTACCGGTTTATCTGAGCCCTTTTTTGGTGTTTTATCAGTAACATTTTTATTTTCTTTAGGAATATGTTTTCTGCGGTTATCAGTGCTGTAATAACCACTTCCTTTCAATATAAAACTACCATTTTTACTGATTAAACGAAAAATTTCACCATTACATTTAGGACAATGTTGCAATGGTTTCGCCGTTATAGATTGAAATTTTTCAAAAGTATATCCGCATTTTTTACATTGATATTCATAAGTAGGCATTTACAATAAAATCCTCCCTTTGGTTTCCGATAAAAAATAATATTTCATTTCTGACGTTTTGTCAAGATATTTCTAACTTTTGTGATTTTACAGTTGGAACTAGTATCTAGATAAGAAATTGTTTTAATACTGAACCAGGGACGAATCTTATTTTAAGTTAAAATCTCCCATGAAAAAAATATATGAAAATATTATATTCCCTTCTTCTTTAATTTTAATTGTTTTGTATAGAATGTTGCAACTGTATTTACGCAAGATTGCTTGCTAATTAAAATTCCTTTTGGTATAGTTAGAACAATTGTAAAACAGGAGAAACCTATGAAGGTAATCGGTATTGTTGGTTTTAAAAAAAGTGGAAAAACAACATTAACGATGGCAATTGCTAAATCGTTAATGGATAGAGGACATAGAGTTGCTGTTGTAAAACATTCCAGTGAACCAGTTGACCATAGAAATACCGATACAGGTCAATTTATGAAGGAAATAGGCTGGGTGGCATTAATCACTCCTGAAAATTCGGAAATAATACTTAAAGGTAAGCATGATTTAAAAGGAATAATGTCTTATTTTCTTGGCGACTTTTTAATAGTTGAGGGATTTAAGAACTTAAAATATTTTCCAAAAATAGTATGTTTAAAAGAAGAAGATGAAAAAAAAGTTCTAGATGATGGGCTTGTCCTTTTTACTGCTGGAATTGATGCTTCTTTGAAAGAAAAAAAGGTAGTAAATTATTTGATTTCAGAGGAAAATGATTTAGAGGAGATGGTATCTCAGGTTGAGAAAAGGGCATTTATGCTTCCGGATATGAATTGCGGTAAATGCGGTTATGATAATTGCTATAGTTTGGCTCAAGCTATCGTTAAAGGGAACGAAGTTCAGCAAAAATGTGTCTATTCTCAAAATGCTATTTCTATTCACATTAATAAAAAGAAAGTGTATCTTAATTCCTTTATGTCACAATTATATCAAAATATGATTTATGGGATGTTTTCTCCTTTAAAAAATATTGGCTCACTTGAGAATGCCAAAATTGAAATAGATATGAATTCCAAAAGTGAATCAAAAAAACAAGATAACAGTTAAATCTAGATAATAATATGAACAGCGAGGTGAATAAAATATGAATAAACAAGATTTAAAACATAATGACATATATGAAACAATTATCGTAGGAGGTGGTCCTGCCGGATTAACGGCAGGCATTTATCTTAGTCGTTCCCGGGTTAATGTATTATTGTTAGAAAAAGGATTGCCTGGAGGGCAAGCTATCCTAACCGAAATGATTGAAAATTATCCTGGTTTTCCGGAAGGTATTTTGGGACCAGACTTAATGCAAAGGTTTGAAAAACAAGCAAGAGGATTCGGATTGGAAATAACAAATGATACGGTGCTGGAAATCGATCAGAGAGATAAGGAAGAAGAAAAACATTTTCAGGTTAAGACAAATACTAATATTTTTCAATCTAAATCAATCATTATTGCATCTGGTGCCCAGGCCAGTCAATTGGGAGTTCCCGGAGAGGATAAATTTAGAGGAAGAGGCGTTTCCTATTGTGCAACCTGTGATGGAGCCTTTTTTCGTGGAAAAGAAATTTTAGTCGTTGGGGGAGGGGATGCCGCTATAGAAGAATCCTTATTTTTGACTAAGTTTGCCAGTAAAGTTCATGTTGTCCATCGAAGGGGTGAGTTAAGGGCTGCGAAAATACTTCAGGAACGTGCTTTTGCGAATCCAAAAATAAATTTTATTTGGCATTCAATCGTCAGGGAAATAAAAGGAAATGACCAGGTAGAAGCAGTACAATTAAAAAATGTCACAAATGAACAAGAAATAATTTTTCCCTGTCAGGGAGTTTTCATTTTTACCGGTTATTCGCCAACCCATCCTTCATTAGGCTCTCTTAAGGATAAAATTGTTAACGAAAAAGGGTATATCTTAACTGATGAGTGCATGATGACAGCGGTAGAGGGGCTGTTTGCCTGTGGAGATGTACGAGCTAAGGTGCTTCGGCAAGTTGTTACTGCCTGCGGTGAAGGAGCAAGCGCTGCTTTTTTTGCAGAAAAGTACCTGGAGTATTTGTCCTCAAAGGAGTCAGAATAGGGCAAATAAATAATATAATACATAACATAAACTACAATAGTAATTTATAAAATTAGGGTAAAAACATATGAATTTAAATTTTGGTATATCAACCATAGTTTATTATCATGAATATATAGAAAAATTATTACCCTGCTTGGATGATGCCGATATCCGAAATATTGAAATCAGGCCTCATATTGGACATTTTGAATGTCAAGATCCTGAATTAATTGATAAACTGAAAAAAAGAATTGAATATTTTAATATATCTGTCAAATCCATCCATATGCCTATGAATGGTGTGGATATATCCCATCCAGAAGAGTACGATAGGGTAAGATCTATCAGAGAAATAGAAAAAGCAATTATGGTTGCATTGAAACTAAATGCCGAATTGGTTGTTATTCATCCCGGCGGTAAGTACAATAATTCGGAGGATAGGAAGATTAGATTGAATCACTGTATTAGCAGTTTAAAGGAAATTACTGGATTCTGTAAGCAATGGAATATAAAAATTGCGCTTGAAAATACTCTTCCCGGGAGATTGGGAGACCGGTGGACAGAAATTCAGCAGATTATAGAAAAAATATCATCAGAATATTTAGGCGTATGTCTTGACACAGGGCATTATCTTCTCAATCAACAAGGTAATGAAAGAGGGATGCTAAACCTAGATAAAGAACCTGTTAACTGGCAGAAAAATTTATTGCATGTACATATACACGACAATAACGGTAAGGAAGATTTACACTTATTACCCGAAGAAGGTTTGTTTCCATGGATTTCGTTGATTTCTTATTTAAAAATAATAAAATATGATGGTGTTTTGATAGTTGAACCCAAGGTACAAGAAGTGCAATTACCAGATTATCTCGATAAGATAAGGAATGCTTTTGAAAGATTGGGATATCTATGGACTATTTAGCCATTTTGTTTAAACACAAAAATTACCTTCCGTTAAATAAAATGGTTTTACCATAAAGAAAAAGATATAATAACTGAAGTATTTTTACCTGAAGTCCTTAGGAGATTGAATAGAAAAGAGCAGGGAGAAAATGGCTAATAAACAGCTAAGCCTCTTTAAGGGATTCTTAAATCTACCAACTATGCGGGTGTTGTATTTACTATTGAAACATATATGATAAATATAGCAAAGTAAGTTTTTTTGGAACGTATAGGTAAATAAGTTCTGGAAAATTTTCTATATTAACTATCTTTTGCCATATTTAGTATTCTTTGATAGAATAGTTTTGATAATTTATAATTTCAAGGAGGAACGAGGGTGACTAAAAATGATGTTGACAGGATAAGAACTTTTGCAGTTGTTGGTCATGGAGATTCCGGTAAGACTTCCCTGACCGAAGCAATGCTTTATGACTCAAATATGATAACCCGGTTAGGAAAGATAGAACAAGGTAATACCGTTTCTGACTATGATCCAAAAGAAACCAAGAGGGGTATAACTATAAATTCTTCCTTAGCTTATCTGAATTGGAAAGACTCAACTTTTAATATTATTGATACACCTGGATATCTCGATTTTATAATCGATACAAAAACAAGTTTACGTGTAGTGGATACTGCGCTAATAGTTGTTTGTGGCGTATCTGGGGTGGAGGTTCAGACTGAGAAAGTCTGGGATTATTCCGAAGAATTTAAATTACCAAGTATCTTCTTTATTAATAAAATGGATAGGGAAAGAGCTGATTTTAACCGGACCAGTCAAATGATTAAAGATTATTTCGGTCAAAATGCAGTTCCTATACAGCTGCCAATAGGATCTGAGGAAACTTTTGAAGGAGTTGTTGACTTGTTGAAGATGAAGGCATATTATTTTAAATCAAGCCCTGAAGGCAAAAGTCAGTTTGAGGAAAAAGAGATTCCAGAGGACCTAAAAGAAAAAACAAATGAATATCGTCAAAAGATGATAGAAGCAGTTACAGAATATGATGATGAAATTTTGATGAAATACCTAGATGGAGAAGAGCTGAGCCAGGAAGAAATTCTTTCTTGTCTGAAAGGTGGAATGATAGAAAGAAAAGTTTTCCCAGTATTATGCGGTTCAGCTACTAAGAATATTGGTATTGAATTGCTGCTTGATTTTATAAAAGATTATTTTCCAAGTCCGGTTGATTTACCGGAAATTGAAGTAAAAGACTTAAAAGAGCAAAAAGATATAAAAATAAAACGCTCATTAAGTGATACACCGTTTTCTGCTCTGGTATTTAAGACTGTAGCAGATCCTTATGTAGGGAACTTAACTTATTTTAGAGTTTTCTCCGGAGAGTTAAGCTCAGATTCTGCTGTCTACAATGCAACTCATGATATTGATAACAAGGTTGCCAAAATTTACAGAATGCAGGGGAAAGAACAGGCCCCTGTTTCTAAAGTAATACCGGGAGGTATCGGTGCTATTGCTAAGCTAAAGAAAACAAACACCGGGGATACACTATGCGATAAAGAACATCCCATTGAATTTAAGAGGATTGAATACCCTGAGCCAATTATGAAATTGTCAATATTCCCCAAGAGCAAGGGTGACGAGGACAAACTTAGCATTGCTATTAACCGTATTGTAGAAGAGGAACCAACTATTCAAGTTTATCGGGATGAAGACACCGGAGAAACTATTATTGCTGGTATGGGAGAGTCTCACTTGGATGTAGTGATTGAAACAATGGAAACGAAATTTGGTGTGGAAATAGAAAAGAATACACCGAAAGTTGGCTACAAAGAAACAATACGTAAAAAGGTACAGGCAGAAGGAAAATATAAAAAACAATCCGGAGGTCGGGGCCAATATGGGCATTGTTTTGTAGAGTTTGAGCCCCAAGAACGGGGGAAAGGTTTTGAGTTTGTAGATAAGATAGTTGGTGGCGTAATACCAAAGCAATATCGCCCGGCAGTTGAAAAAGGCATTATAGAAGCAATGAAAAAAGGAGTATTTGCAGGCTATCCTACCGTAGATATCAAGGCCACATTGTATGATGGAAGTTACCATACCGTCGATTCATCGGAGATGGCTTTTAAGGTTGCTGGATCTATGGCATTCAAAAAAGGAGCTGCTCAGGCTGATCCTATTCTGTTAGAACCAATTTATGAGCTGGCAGTTACTGTTCCAAAAGATTATATGGGAGATATTATTGGAGATTTGAACAGTAAGCGAGGAAAGATTATGGGTATGGAAGAATCAGAAAAGGGTAGACAGCTTATTCGTGCTCAGGTTGCTCAAGCGGAAATATTTAGATATTCTATTGATTTGCGTTCTATTACCCAGGGTAGAGGTACTTTTACGATGAAATTTTCACATTATGAGGAAGTTCCTTCCCAAATTGCCCAGGAAATTGTAGAACAAGCTAAAAAAGAGAATGAATCAGAATCATAGCCAAATAAATAATAATATCATTATAATTATTTAAATATAAATTATTTTTTTAAAAAGTCTTGTTTTAAAAAGGTCTTGTTACTATAATAAAAACAAGAAATATTAATATTTAAAAGGGAGGTGGAATTTAGATGGGCTTGTTTGCAGATTTAGAATGGTATTGGATTGCGGCAATAATAGCAGCTATTGTGGGAGTCATTTGGTGGCTAGGTGGGGAAGAATAAGATCAGACTAATAAAAATATATCCTCAAATATTAAAAGTATTAAATGTTAAAAATTAAAATGAGTGCAGGAGCATTGATTAATTTTAAGATGACCTGCACTTATTCATTCATTGTTGTTTTTATTATCTATTAGCAGTTTTCCATGAAAAGGTTAAACCTCTTTTGGAGGCCCTTAGAACCACCCGCTATACGGGTGCGATATTTACTAAATAGTAACCATATCAAATGTTATTATAAAATTTACTGGGGTACTAAAGAATCTGAAAACTTGTTCTCTAATATTAAATACATTGATTGACTTTTCAAATTACATTAATTATAATGATAAAAGTTTTTTAAAATTAGTAAAATAGAGTACAGGAAATTTATTGAGTTGTAATGATAACAGAGAGTCAGTAATGGTGGAAGCTGATACATTATCTCAAAAAGCTCACCTGTTTAATACCTGAATGAAAGAATTGTTTTATAAAGTAATTCAGGTCGTTTTTAAACGTTAAATAAACAAAGAGGGTAGATGGGGCTGTAGCTCAGTCGGGAGAGTGCCTCCTTGGCGTGGAGGAGGTCGCGGGTTCGATTCCCGCCAGCTCCACCATAAATATCTACTAAAAAAGGGTGGTACCACGGGAAATCTCGTCCCTTGTAATGTATTTGTAAATTACAGGTGACGGGTTTTTTCTATTTTTAAGGGAGACAATCAGGATGAAAGAAACATACGATTTTAAGGAAGTTGAAACTAAATGGCAGAAATACTGGTATAGTCAGAATTTTTTTGAAAGTAATGTTGATAAAAATAAAAAAGAATATTATGTGTTGGAGATGTTCCCCTATCCTTCTGGAGAGCCACACATGGGACATGTTAAGAACTATGTGATAGGTGATGTTGTGGCACGTTATAAACAAAGTCGTGGATTTAATATTTTACATCCTATGGGCTGGGATTCTTTTGGTTTACCCGCCGAAAATGCTGCTATCAAGAATCAGATACATCCGGCAATATGGACCAAGAACAATATACAGAAAATGAAAAATACTCTTCAATCAATGGGAATAACCTATGATTGGAATCGGGAAATTTCAACTTGTAGCCCTGAATATTATAAATGGACTCAATGGATATTTTTACAACTATATAAAAATAGACTTGCTTATAAGAAGAAAGCCGTAGTTAATTGGTGCCCATCTTGTGCAACTGTTCTTGCGAATGAGCAAGTTGTAAATGGCAGATGTGAGAGATGTGGTGCTGAGGTAACAAAAAAGGAATTATCCCAGTGGTTTTTTAAAATTACTGATTATGCCCAACAACTCTTGGATGATATGGATATCCTTGAGGAATGGCCTGAACGAGTGCTGACTATGCAGAAGAACTGGATAGGGCGAAGTGAAGGCGCTAAAGTAGAATTTAAGATTTCCGGAAGAGAGGAAACCATATCAGTCTTTACTACACGACCGGATACGCTTTTTGGAGTAACGTTTTTTGTTCTTTCTCCTGAACATCCTATGGTTGAACAGCTTACCAAGGGGACATCATACGAGAAAGAAGTTAAGCAATTCAGAAATGAAATTGCCAAGGAAAATGTATCTGAAAAAGATTTAGCTACAACCGAAAAAAGAGGATGCTTTATCGGACAATATGCCATTAATCCGCTTAATCTGGAAAAAGTTCCCATATGGGTGGCTAATTATGTTTTGATGGAATATGGAACCGGTATGGTTATGGCAGTACCGGCACATGATCAACGAGATCTAGAATTTGCCCAAAAATACAACCTTCCTGTAAGGGTGGTTATTCAACCTGAAAATGCAGCACTTTCAGGCGAAACTTTAAGCGAAGCTTATGACGGGGAAGGGGTGATGGTTAACTCCGGTGAATTTAATGGTCTGCATAGCTTAAAAGCTAAAGAAGTGATTACTAAATACCTGGAGGATAAAAATTTAGGAAAGAAAGAAATCAATTATCGATTAAGAGATTGGTTGATATCAAGACAACGATATTGGGGTGCGCCGATACCTATAATCTATTGTGAGAAATGCGGAATTGTTCCTGTTCCTGAGAGTAATTTGCCTGTTTATTTACCGGAAGATGTTAATTTTAAACCTACAGGGTTATCACCATTGTTATCTAGTAAGGAATTTCTTTATACCACTTGTCCCATTTGTGGAGGAAAAGCAAGAAGAGAAACAGATACTATGGATACTTTTGTTTGTTCTTCCTGGTATTATTTACGTTTTTGTTCACCAAACTTGACTGAAAAACCTTTTGATGACGAAGAGTTACATTACTGGATGCCGGTTGATCAATATATTGGTGGTGTGGAACACGCAATTTTGCATCTACTTTATTCCCGTTTTTTTGTCAAAGCTCTTAATGATATGGGGTACCTTCGTTTTAAAGAACCATTTAAGAGGCTATTTACCCAGGGAATGGTGTGCAAAGATGGTGCTGCTATGTCAAAGTCCAAGGGAAATGTAGTTACCCCAGGTGAGATATTCAGCCAGTATGGTATTGATGCGACCAGGGTAATGATACTTTTTGCCAGCCCTCCTGAAGTCGACATGGAGTGGAGTGACAAGGGAATTGAAGGAGCCTCTCGTTTTTTAAATCGTGTCTGGCGACTTGTGTTCCAATATCAAAAACTCTTTAAGGAAAAAGAATATACCAGCATTCCAAAAGATAATATCAATAAGGATATTAAGGATTTAAAAAGAAAAATACATCAAACTATAAAAAAAGTAACTGAGGATATTGAAGAACGGTTCCACTTTAATACTGCTATAAGTGCTATTATGGAATTGGTTAATAGCTTATATGGTTTTGATTTGAAAGTTTCCCAGATGAGTCAGGCGCATAAATTAGTTTTTAAAGATGCTATAGAGACAACTATCAAATTGCTTAATCCCATTGCTCCACATTTCTGTGAAGAATTATGGCACGAGATTGGATACAAAAAAAGTCTGTATTTAGAACCATGGCCAAAATATAGCGTTGATGCATTGAAAGAAGAGGAAATACTCATCGTTGTACAAATAAACGGTAAATTAAGGGATAAGATAAAAATATTATCAGATATTTCTGAAGAAGATATTAAAGAAAAAGTGTTAAAATTACCAAAAGTTAAAAAGTGGATTAATAATAAAAAAATTGATAAGATTATATATGTATCAGGTAAATTGTTAAATATTGTAGTTCATTGATATTAATGCAATTCTAGTGTTACTATTCTATAAAAGGAGGAATTTTCATGGCATCTTTTGGTGATTTAAATTCTTTTGTTGGCATAGGTCGTTTAACAAGAGATCCAGAGCTAAGATATACGCCTTCCGGGACGGCTGTATGCAAATTTGGCTTGGCTATTAACAGGAGTTTTAGAAATCAGGAGGGAAATAATATAGAAGATACATTATTTATAAATGTGTCTGCTTGGGGAAGACAAGCCGAACATTGTTCACAGTTTCTAAAAAAGGGAAGAAGGGTTGCGATTAACGGAGAGCTCAGGTCTAATTCCTGGCAAGATAGGGAAGGAAATAAAAGGGTAACTTATGAAATCAATGCACGTAGTGTTCAATTTTTAGATTATTTGAAGGATACCACTAGCAGCTCAGAAGAAGGATACCGTAAAGATAATCAATCTCAGGAAAATTCTGTTGAAGATAATTCTGGACAAGAAAATAGTCATATTGAAGAAGACGGCAATGAAGAAGACATTCCCTTTTAAGTTATAGCCGGACAATTGTTCTTAAAAATTAGGATAATCAAACTAATTTTATTTAACCATAAAAAAGTTTAAGATAAGCTAGCTGACAATTTTTCATTCGAAATCTAAAGTTGGGAATTATAGTGCTTAAGCAATATTATAGCTGAAGTATAAATAAAAAATCGAAAGAAAAAACTAAAATAAACATTCTAAAATAAACAATCTACATTTTATATAGTTTTGGCAAGGTTTTTTATAGACAAAGAAAAAAAGAGATGTTATAATAAAGCTTGCCGGTTTACGGAGTTAATTTGGGCGGGTAGCTCAGTTGGGAGAGCACTGGCTTTACAAGCCAGGGGTCACAGGTTCAAGCCCTGTTCCGCCTACCATTAATTTTAATATGGGGTCGTAGTGCAGCTCGGTTTAACACGCCTGCCTGTCACGCAGGAGATCGCGGGTTCAAATCCCGTCGACCCCGCCATCGAAAATAATTTTTTTTAAATGCTATCTGCCGAGATAGCTCAGTCGGTAGAGCAGTGGACTGAAAAT
>CAZAJW010000329.1:0-14372 GCA_964485485.1 uncultured Atribacterota bacterium
AAGAATTATATTTAGCAAAAAGCTTATGTAAATATATATCTGAGCCATATGGTGAAGATGGTAAAACTCAAATAACATTAAGAGGAAATAAAATAGACACAATAGTAGCAAGCTGGTGTAAATTAAAAAAAGAAGTATTAACAGAAATTATAAACTATTGGTTAAAGGAAATGAATATAGAGAACGATGGCATAAAGATATATTGTAATATGTCAGGCGATTGGAATATAGGTGGGTTTGATGCTGATACAGGATTAACAGGAAGAAAGATAGCAGTAGATAATTATGGTACAAGAATACCAATAGGAGGTGGATGTTTTTCTGGAAAAGATGCAACAAAAGTAGATAGAAGTGGAGCTTATAAAGCTAGACAACTAGCAATAAGAGAAATGAAAGAAAGAAATGTTAAAGAAGCAATAGTAAAAATAGCTTATTGTATAGGTAAAGCAGAACCACTAATGATAACAGTAGAAACTAAAAATGGTAAAGAAGATATAACAGAGAAATATTTAGACGAGTGTAAGCCAAGAAACATTATAAAAGACTTAAAACTAAAAGAGTGTTCTTTTGAAGAAACAGCAATAAGAGGACATTTTGGAAATAATTTTAATTGGGAACAATATGTATAAAAGTAAAAATCAAAATGGAAAATTTGAGACAGAAAACAAAATAGGAAGACCAACTAAAAGATCTCAAACAAATAAGAAAATAAGTGAAAAATTGTCTAAAATGACAGAAGATAACCTTAATAAGATAAGACAAGCATTTGCAATAGACGCAACAGTAGAGGAAGCTTGTTTTTATGCTAATATTAGTGAAGTCACTTATTATAATTGGAAAAAGAAGAATCCAGAATTATTTAAGGAGATAGAAAGATTAAGACAAGCACCCATATTAAAGGCTAGGCAAGAAGTAGTAAATGGACTTGTAGGTTTTGATAATTCTCTAAAATATTTATCAAAGAAAAAGAAAAATGAATTTGGTGATAAATTAGAAATAGACGGTAGCTTAGACTTTACTTATAATTTAAAAGTAATAGATAAAAATGAGAGATTTAATATTGACGAAGAAACAAAAGGAAGCTTTTGATATTCTTAATGACAATACTACAAATGAGCTATTATTTGGAGGAGGAGCAGGTGGTGGTAAATCAAGACTAGGTTGTTTATGGATTATTCTTAAATGTATGGAATATGCAGGGATTAGATGCCTCATAGGAAGAAATAAATTCTCTACATTAAAACAGACCACAATGATAACTCTTTTTGATGTTTTAAAAGCAATGGGCTTGATGGCTGAAAGAGATTTTTCTTATAATGCTCAATCTGGAACATTAAAGTTTTTAAATGGTAGCATAATTTTATTTAAAGATTTATATTTTTATCCAAGTGACCCAGAGTTTGATAATTTAGGTTCATTAGAACTTACTTATTTTTTTATTGATGAGTGTAATCAAGTTGTTTTTAAATGTTATGATGTTTTAAAGTCAAGATTAAGATATAAACATAGAGAATTAGGAATAATGCCGAAATGTTTATTAACTTGTAATCCTTCTAAAAATTGGGTATATAAAGAATTTTATAAGCCAAGTAAAGAGGGAACTTTAGATAAACATAAAAAGTTTTTACAAAGCCTTGCCGGTGACAATCCATTTTTACCTGAAACCTATATAGAGGCACTTAAAAAAATACAAATTAAGTCAATAAGAGAAAGATTATATAAAGGGAATTGGGAATATGATGATGACCCAACAACTTTATTTGATTATGATAGTATAAATAACTGTTTTAATAGAGATATAACTGATAATTCTATAAGTGAAAGATATTTAATTGGTGATATAGCAAGGAAAGGAAATGATAGAATGGTTTTAGGTGTATGGTATGGATTACAATTAAAAAAGATTATAGATCTTCCGTATGAAATAAAAGAAGATATATCTAAAAGCACAAAATATATTGTTGATCTAGCAAAGGCAGAAAATATAAATACTAATCATATAATATTAGATGAGGACGGAGTTGGTTGTTTAACAAAAGGAACAGAAATATTAACATTGCAGGGTTGGAAAAAGGCAGAAGATATTAGAATGGGAGATAAAGTATATTCAAAAGATAAAAATAACAATTTAGTTGTTGAAACTATAATTGATAATAAAACAAAACAGCCAACTGATATTATAGAGTTAGACAATGGTTATGCTTTTTCGTATTGTCATTTTTTACCATATAAAACAAGAAATGAATATGATTTTAAATTAAGAACTTGGGACGGGATAACTAAAAAAGACAGGATAATATTTGACACTGGTTTTAATTGGGTAGGAGAAAATAAAGATATAGAGCTTATAAAGTTCAGAAGAAAACATATAATAAATATAGACAAAATGGACTTGTTTTTGGGTTGGTTTGTATCAGAGGGGAGTTGTGATAATAGGTATGTTATAATTTCACAAAATAATACAAGCAGACATATAGAAGATATAAAAGAGGCTATTGATAAAACAGGTTTTAAATACTATATAAAAGAAAGTAAATCTGGAGAATTATTTTTTATAATATGTAATAAGAGTTTAATGAAATGGCTGGAAAATAATTGTTATACTTGTGATAGGTATAAATCATATAATAAAAAGATACCTGATATAATAAAACAGGCAGATAAACAAGTAATAGAAAACTTTTTAAGTGCATTTAATAAAGGAGATGGTTATATACATAAGGGGGTTAAAGAATATTCAACAAGTAGCGAGGTTTTATCAGATGACTTATTAGAATTGATATATAAGACTGGAAAATTGGCTGGTAAGATGATAAAGCATAAAAAAGATAGCATAGGAAATATTGGTGGTAGAGAAATAAAAAGAACTCATAATAATTGGTGTATATATGAAATGAGAACAAATAGTATGGGCATAAGACCTAAAATAAAGAGAATTTATAAAGATAATGTATATTATATAACTATTACAGGGGAAACAAGATTATTTTTAACAAGATTTAAGGATTATAAGGCTTTTTTTACTCATAATGGTGGTGTAGTTGATAATATTAAGGGGTGTATTGGATTTAGTAATAATGCTAGTGCTATTCAAACAAGGGAATATGATTTAGAACCTGATAAGGTATTAAAACAATTTAAAAAAGAAGATTATCAAAACCTAAAAGCACAATGTTATTTCAAATTATCAGAATTGATTAAGAAAAGCGAAATAGGAATAACGGAGGAAAATCCTGATGTTAAGGATTTAATTTCAGAGGAACTTATGGCGGTTAAGCAAAGAGATATAGATAAAGATACCTCTTTAAGAATAAACTCAAAAGATAATATGAAAGAAATATTAGGTAGAAGCCCTGATTTTGCTGATATGATGATGATGAGAATGTTAGGTTTATTGAAAAAAGATAGACAGTATAGAATAATAAGTTTGTAAGGTGTATAATTATATTATAAAATAATTAAAAAAATATGGGAATTTTATCTCTATTAGGAATAGGAAAAAAAAGTGTTCCAATATCTCCAATAATAGCCGATGGTATAGGCACACAAATAATAACAAAAGATGATACCTTGTCTTTTTATAATTCTTGGATCTGGGCTTGTATTGAAAAAAGGGCAAAAGCTTTTGCTAGTGTTAAATTTAATTTATATAAGTTAAAAAATAATGGTGATTTAGAACAAGTTTTATCTCACCCATTATTAGAATTACTATATAAGGTAAATCCTGATATGACCAAATTTGATTTTCTGGAATTATCAATGACTTATTTAGATTTATATGGTGCTAGTCCTTGGTATTTGGAAAGAAATGGAACAAGTAAAGTTCAAGCATTATATTTAATGCGTCCGGAATTTTTAACAATAAAAAAATCTGATAATGGGACTATTATAGATTATGAATATAAAATTGGAACATTCCATTTAAATATAGCAAAAGAAGATATTATAATGCTTAAAAATTATAATCCAGCTTACCCAGAAAAAGGATTAGGAACTATTGAGGCTGTTCGTATGAATGCACAACAAGATGATTATATGACACAAAGTAATGTTAATCTATTATTAAATGATACTAGATTAAGTGGTGTTTTAGAAATACCAAGTGAGCCTAGTGCAGAATCATTAAAAAGATTAGAGAAAGAGTGGGGGCAAAAATATGCTGGATACGAAAATACTTCAAAAATGAAAGTTTTAACAGAGGGTATGAAATATGTTCCTATTGGTATAAGCCCTAGAGATTTAGATTTTGTAAATTCTCAAAAATTTAATAGAGATAAAATATTAGCTATATTTGGTGTTCCTATTGAATTATTAGGTAATTTACAAACAGCAAATAGGGCAAGTGCAGAGGCAGTTTCTTATATATTCTATAAGGGAACTATTGAACCTTTAGTAAATAAATATATTGAACAATTAAATGAATTTTTAGTGCCTAATTTTGGTCCTGATTTATGGCTTGATTTTGAGCCATTAGCTAAAGAAGATCAAGAACAACAAGTAAATAAGATAAACACATTAGTTGATAAAGTAATAACAAGGAATGAGGCAAGAGATATTCTTGGATATGGTGCCGTTGAGGGTGGTGATATATTATTTAATGAATTTAGTAAAATGCCTTTAACAGAAACTAATACAGCAAGAGAAACATCTGGACTTAATACTGACAAATCAAGATATATTAAGAGTAGAATAATGAATAGAGATTATAAACTTACTCAATTAAGAAAAGATATTGAAGATAACATTGTGGAAAAACTTATAAAAGAGGGCAAAAATAATATAAAAAAGAATAAGGAAAATAATCAGATTATTAGAATAGTTGAAGAAAAGTCAAATTCTAAAAAAAAAATATCAAAAGAAATGATAGCAAGATATCAAAGGGCTAGGGTGTTAATGGAAGAAAAACTTGTAGGTAGTTATGAAAAGAAAATGGATAAGTTTTTTAAAGCACAACAAGAGAGATATTTATCAACATTTAAAAATAATGGTATAGTTAATTTAAAAGGATTAGACGGATTAGATGAAATATGGGCAACTGTTGAAATAATAGAACCTGAGTTATATAAAAGTGTAATGAACGGTGGTAAATTAGCAATAGATTTCTTTGGTCCTAAATTTGTTCCAAATAATAAATGGATATCAGAATGGACTTCATCAGTTGCTATTCAAGAAGCAAAAACTATAACAGATACTACACAAAAAGAGCTTATAAAAACATTAACAGAGGGAACAAATGACGGAGAGGGATTAGAAAAATTAAAGCTAAGGGTAAAAGAGGTATTTGATTTTGCTAGTGAAACAAGGGCAAAAATGATAGCAAGAACAGAAATAACAAGAGGACTTGCAGAGGGGCAAAGACAAAACTATAAGCAAATGGGATACAATAGATTATTATGGGTGTTAAGTGATGGTGCTTGTGATATATGTATAGCAAAGGCAAAACAAGATGACTGGGATATTGATAATATTGAGGGACAACAACCTGTTCACCCAAACTGCTTTGATAAGGAAACAGAAGTATATACCAATAATGGGTTTAAGTTATTCAAAGACTTAACTAAAAAAGACAAGATATGGGCTTTAAATCCTGAAACTTTAATACCTGAATTTGTTAAGTATGTTAAGTTTGTTGAGTATGAAGCAGATAAAATGGTTAGATATATAGGTAAAAGCTTTGATTTAGTGAATACCGATGACCATACACAATTTGGTAATTTGAGAAAAAAAGGTAATAACTATGAACTTATAAAAGACAAAGATATTCCTAAATGGGATTTTAAGTTTATGAGTGGGATAAATTGGAAAGGAAAAGACAAAAAAGAAATTACAATAAATAGAATAAAGTTTGATACGAAAGTATTTTGCAGATTTATGGGGTGGTATTTATCAGAGGGGTGTGTGAGCAAAAGAAGTGATAAATGCTATCAAATAGAAATTTCACAAAAGAAATATTATAAAGAAATGGTTGATGATATGAAAAAACTACCTTTAAAGATAGCTATTGGTAAAAATGTGGTATATATAAATAATATTGATTTAGGGGAATATTTAATGAAGTTTGGTAAATCAGCAGAAAAATATATACCAAAAGAGATAAAAGAGTTATCCCCTGAATATATAAATGAATTTCTTTATACATTCTGTTTAGGAGATGGAAGTTTAATAAAAGGGAAAATATTTAAAGGGTTTATTTTTGACAATAGCAGAACATTTACAACATCTTCAAAAATAATGGCTGATGATTTAGGAGAATTGATAATGAAAGTTGGGAAAAAGCCTACATTCTATACAGCTAAAACAAAAGGAAAGAGTATTAAATTTAAAAATGGAACATATATAATAAATAATGACCAGATAACAATAAGAGAGAATAATAATGTGCATTCTTTGATAGAAAAGATTAAAAGAGATATTATAGTATATAAGGACACTGTGTATGATGTAGAATTAGAAAAATATCATATACTATTAGTAAGAAGAAATGGAAAGGTTGTATGGTCTGGGAACTGTTCCTGCTCAATGGCTCCAAAAGGTAATTTATTATCACAATTAGATTAAATAAAATAATTTTTATGGAAAAATTTACAAAAGATTTAAAGGCTGGTGTTTCAGACTTTAAAATATTAAACGAAGAAAAAGGAACATTTGAGGCTTATGTTTCAATATTTAATAATATAGATTATGCTGATGAAGTTATATTAAAGGGGGCTTTTGCTGATAGTATTAGAAGGAAAATGCCTAAAATAGCTTGGTCACATAATTGGTCAGAGATAATAGGTAAAGTTAATACAGCTATTGAAGATGATAGAGGGTTAAAAATACAAGGGCAATTAGTTTTAAGTGTTCAGAAAGCAAAAGAAGCTTATGATTTAATGAAAGCTGGTGCTACTGATGAATTTTCTATTGGTTATGGTATTCAAGAGGCAAGATATGAAGAAAGGGACGGAAAAACTATAAGAGTATTAGTAAAATTAGATTTGTATGAAATAAGTCCTGTTCTTTCAGGTTGTAATCCAGATACATCTTTATTAGGCATTAAAGGTAATGATACTGTTAAAAAAGATGATGAAATAATGGAAAATGATGAAGTTATAGTTGAAACTCCAGATCAAGTAGAAATAAAAGAAATGACAGATATTGATAATAGTGTTAAAATAGTGATGACAGACAACACAGAAGTTGTATTAAATAGAAATCAAGTTTTTGATAATTACTTGACTGAAAAGTCAGGGGTAAAGGTCGCCGATAATGTAGCCAAAAAGCTACTTATTATAAAACAAGTGTATAAGAAAAAAATAAATATAGATAATTTCTTATACAAATCATTGAAAGATTTAGATATTAAATAGTTAATCTAAAAATATGACTTTAGAACAAAAAATTGCCTTATTAAAAAAAGCTGGAATAGAGGTTGGAGATGATGCCTCTGAAAAAGAAGTTGATGAACTCATTGAAGAAAAAACTGAGGAATTTGACGAAAACGAAGAAGCAGAAAAGTCTATAAAAGAAGTTTCTGTTGGAGGATTAAAATCAATAGTAAATAAAGTTGTTTCAGAAAATATGAAATCTATTGAAGAAAATATTTCTGCTAAGGTTGCTAATCTTAAATCAGAAGTAAACGCAGAAGAAAAAGGTATAAAAGAAAGTGCTGATTTTGTTAAGGCTTTATGTTTAGGAACAAAAGTTATTAACGGAACAGTTGGTTCATTTGGGTATGCCGTGCCTACAACTCTTGCTAATAAAATTCAAGAGGGATTAGACAAAGAAGCTCTTATGAGAAAATATTGTTTCGTTTTCAAAATGGCTGGAAACTATCAATTACCACAAGAAGGAACAGGTGTGACTTCTTATTGGGTTGCACAAAATGACCTAATTACTGAAAGCTCACCAACATTAGGTAAAACTGATTTGGTTGATTTATATCTTGCTACAAGAGTTTTAATCCCAAGAGGATTATTGAATTCTTCTCCTTTGAATTTGACAAACTATATTACTAACCTTTGTGTTAGAAGTATTACAAATGAAGAAGAAACAGCTTTCATTGCTGGTGCGGGAACTACTGAGCCAACAGGTTTGAGAAGTGCTGGTGTTGATAGTATTGCACAAGATTCAACAGGTTTAGTTTACAAAGACATTATTGATTTAATGTATTCTTTGGAAAGACAATACAGAAAGAACGCAGTTTTCTTAACTTCAACAGCCGGAGTTAAAGCTCTTATGAACATTCAAGATGAAAATAAGAGACCAATATTTGACCCTACAAACAATACTGTATTAGGAAAACCTTTACTTGAAACAGAAGATATACCTAGCAACTTAGGTTCAAGTACCAATTTAACCGAAATTTATTTCGGTGATATGTCTTATTATTTCATTAAAGACGGGGAGGAAATGTTTATGGAAAGCGTTAAGATACCTAGTAGATTACAAACTGAAATCGTTATTGCTAAGGCAGTAGATGGAGTTTATACTTTACCAGAGGCTATGAAGAAACTTACAGCAGTATTATCTGCCTAGTTTGTTTTAAGTGTGGAGTATTTATTTACTCCATACTTATAAGCAAATTAAAATAAAAAAATGATTAAAAAAAAAGTAGATTTAGTTCCAAAGGATTATGTGGTGGTAGAATTTACTAAAAACTATTCTCCTTATATTAAAGGTGATATTACAGCAATACCTAGAAGAGAATATTCATATTTAACAAAAGTAAAGGCTGTTATAAAATTATAATATGAAAATTATAGTAAAATTTATTAAGAATTATTCTCCTTATATTAAGGGTGACTTTACTAAGCTAGAAATAGAGGAATATAATAAATTAAATGATCTTGGAGTAGTAGTCAGAAAGAATATTTTGTGTAAAGAATACGAAAATCCAACATATTATAGAAAAGAATTAACTGGTAAAAACTTATTAGGTAAAGAATATATTAAAAATAAAGTTGATGTAGTGGTTTTAACTAATGGAAAGGTTAAAACTATTTTTAATTCTAGTGATTATGGAATAAATACTAGCGAAATTATTAAAAGTGATTTTGTAAAAACAGGTATTGGTTTTGCTGAAAATTGTAATAAGGGTGCTGAAAGTTATAAAAAACTAGGTGAATTTATCCTTTTTTTAAATGATGATGTAATTATAAAAGATAAAAAACAATTTATAATTGATTTATTAGATCCCTTTAAAGATAATAAAATAGGAATAGTAGGAACTGAATGTTCTAGTGTATGTTTTGGAGTAAATGGAAGTATACTATGTATTCGTAGGGAATTATTTGAAATGATAGGAGGATTTGATGATAATTACTTTTTTATGTGGGAGGATAATGATATAAACAAACAAATAAAAATAAGGGGATTTGATATTGCTATAAGTAAAGCAGAAGCAATACATAAAGGAAAAATGAGTATGAATAGTGAAAGTGATTTTTGGAAAAAGAATTTTTTTGAGGGTAAAGATAAATTTGAAAAGAAATTTAGAGAAAATAAAATAATAGGTTCTATGATAGTTGGTGATGAAGACAACAGATATCTTCCTGGGGTTGTAAAACGAATGTTTTTAGGTAATTTGGTTGATAAGCTAGTGATTATATTAGATAAAAGCAACAAGGCTACCTGCGACGAAATAAACAGCCTAAAACAGATATATAATATAAAGACTTATTATCACGACTTTAAATTATTTGGAAAGGCAGAAAACTTATTAAGGGAAAGAGCAATACAATATGCTATGAGTGAATACCCTTATGCTATAATTCCAATAGATGCAGATGAAATATTAGATGAAGATTTTAATAGAGATGAAGCTATGAAATTATTAGAAAAAGGAATATGCTGGGATTTTATGATTGCTCACTTCTACAAAGATAAAGAACATATAAGAATTGATGGAGTTTTTGCTCACCAAAAGAATGCTAGGTTATTTAAGGTTTTATGGGACAAAGATAGTAAATTTTATAATAAAAACTTACATTGTGGTTCTTGTCCTATTTATGCTTATGAGCAAAGAAAAACTTGTGATTTTATATTCAAACATTATGGATACATAAAAGAAAATGACAGAATAGATAAAGTTAATAGGCAAAAAAAGTTTGATAAAAATAAATTATTAGAAAGCAATGATTTATATAATAGAATTATAGATAATGTTGAAGCGGTAGAATTCAATAAGAGTAAATTTATAAAAATATGGAAACAATAGTTTTAAAAATAGGTAAAAGATTTATATGGAAAGCATACAAAAAATAATTTTAATATCAGGTATACCTAGTTGTGGTAAAACTACTTTTTCTTGGAGATTAAAAGATATTTTTGATATAAATATAATTGAAACAGATTATATTTATTTTGATATAGCTAAAAAATTAGGAATAAATGAAATAAAAAATTTTCCAAACTGTAAAGAGTGGTGGGAATATGACAGAAAAACTATTCACGATTTAAAAGTTGAATTATATAAGGATAGATTAGAAAAAATAACAGATAATCAAATTATTATAGAGGGATTTGGTTTATGTTTTAGGGGTGATAGATCTATAATTAAAGCATTATGTCCTAATGCTAAAATATTTTTCCTTTATAAAAGAGTAAATTATGAACAATGGTTATTACAAAAGAATAAAAATTGTGTAAAGTTAGATATTGAAAGGTCAAAAATAGAATATGAGGATTTAATGAATATGGTTCAATTAGATAATGATGAAATAATTATATGAAAATTTTAGTATATACAATAACCTATAATAGACTAGACTTAACTAAAAAATGTTTAGGAAGCCTTAAAGAACATACAAAAGTTAAATTTGACCATATTATTTTTGATAATGGCTCAACTGACGGAACAATTGAGTGGCTAAAAGAAAATAACTATAATGTTGTAGAATTTGGTAAGAATTTAGGAATAACAGAAGCTCAAAATAGAGGATTAAAAAATATATATAGTAATTATGACCTTATAATTAAATTTGATAATGATTGTGAGGTTATCAGTGATAATATTCTTGAAAACATAATAACATTTTATTCACTTAATGATACATATAATTATGTTTTAAGTCCTATTGATTTGAATTTAGATAAAAATTATGCACCTAGAAAGATATCAAATAAGTTTGTTAATGGCTTTAATATAGAATTAACTTCACATAATGGTGGTATGTTCCGAACTGTTCCGAAACCTGCTATGGATTTAATGATAAAATTAGATATAAGACAAGATGTAAATGAGGGTAGAGTTTGGAGGGAAAATGGCTTTAATGTAGGCTATTTTAAAGAATTAGAGGTAATACATAGAGGGCTTAATTTTACAAGTAAAGACTACATACTTTAATTGTGATATAATTAAATTATAAATTAAATTTAAAAAAATGTTAGTTAGTTTAGAAAATATAAAGATATATCTAGCGTTAAATACTACTACTTATGATGATTTATTAACTTTATTAGAGGAAAGTGCAGTTTCATTTATAGAAAGTTATTGTAATAATAAAATAAGCTCTAACACAATAACTGAATATTTAAATGGTTCTGATAGCTATTTAGACAGAATATTTTTTATAAATAATAATATAAATATAACATCTCTAACTTTTTATGAATTGAATGGATCTGATTGGGATTTAATATCTGATGATGATTACGCTCTTGATGAAAATGGTGGTTGTATATATTATGATATGGCAGTGACACCAGGAATAAGAAATTATAAGGTTTCTTACACTTGTGGATATACTACCGGAATACCAAATGATTTAAAAATAGCTATATTAAAAATAATAGGTAAATACTATAATAAACATAAATCAGACGGATTATCAGATGAAAGTTTGGATGGTGCTAGTTTGAATTTTGAAAAGTTTATGAGTGATGATATAAGACTAATTCTTAATAAATATAAATTAACCGTAATATAATGAGAATTTTTTTTGACGAACAAATTACGCAATATAGATTAGTTCAAGACGCCACAAGTTCAACTGAAAAATATCAACTTCACGGATATATCAATGGGGCTATAAGACCTGTTAAAGCAGAGGATTTAATGTTAGCAGATGGAGTGCCTTATGAAACATTTAAATTATATTGTGAAGATTATACAGACATACAAGAGGGAGATAAAATATATTCAGTATTATATGACGGAGCTATTTATAAAAATTTACAAAATGAGGAAGTAAATAATACTACCGAAGCAGATACTTCTAAAATAAGTATTAAAACCACAAATGAATATGTTGTAAAAACTGTTAAGAGATACGGATTAAAAAATATTCAAAGGGTTGAGTGTTATTTAACACTATTAAAACAATAAAATGAGTTATAGTATAGAAATAAAAAATTTAAATGAAATAAGAGAGATGTTTGCAAGATCACCTCAAATTGTTAGTAAATATTTAGAAGCTGGAATTAAAGATGCTGGTGCTGTTATTCTTAATACTATTGTAAGAGAAGCTCCACAAGGGGACACAAAACAATTACACTCAGCACATAATATAGCTATGGAATATAAACCAATACAGATGAAAATATATCCTAAAATGGAATATGCTAAATATGTTAATTTTGGAACAGGTATATATGGACCTAGTCACAGCCCTATTACTCCAAAAAAGGGTAAATATTTAGCCTTTAAAATTGGTAATAAAATGATATTTACTAAATCAGTTAAAGGACAAAAGCCAAATGATTTTATGGGTAGAACAGTTGAAAGATCAAATGGAACTATAAATATGATATTTGATAGTGTAATGACTAAAATAGTTAATAATATATAAAATGTATAAAGAAATATATTTAAAAATAAGAGAATTATTAAAAGGAATTGACGGTATCGAAGAAGTTAATATTTTTGATGATGGTAATTTTAATAAATATCCAGCAATAAATATAACAAATATAACTAAAAATAGAGCTAGAACTGCAACTTATATGATAGAAGAAAATGGAACAATAGATTTGGTATTATTTCAAGAAATAACATATAATAATATGGGATTTGCACAAGGAAATGTAATAATACTGAATTTGATTGAAGCTATTGATGATATATTTGATGAGAATTCAGATTTAGATGGACTTGTAGATGATATTACATTAGAAAGAGCTAGTATGGGATATGTTAATAGAGAATTAAATTTTAGAACTTATAATATATCTTTATCTTATAAACTTCTAAAACAAATTTCTAACGAATAAATAAAAAAATATATGGCTAATATAAGATTTCCGTCAGATATGTTAGAGAAAACAACCGTTAAAGCTGATGACCTTTTTTTATTAGGTGATAGCGATGACGCTGATTTATCTAAATATATAGAAGCAAGTGCTTTAAAGCTTTTTGCTTTAGACGGACTAATTGATACAGATGATACATTAGAAGCTGATAGTGATACAGTTGTTCCATCTCAAAAAGCAATTAAAAAATATGTAGATGATAGTGTTTTAGCAGAAAACCTTTGGGATAGAGTTGATGGTATTCTAACACCACACATAGCAACAGATAGTATTTTATCAAGTATAATATCAGATTTTTCTACTGCTTGGGACGGACTTTTAGCAACAAAAACTACTTCTGATTTAACAGAGGGAACTAATCTCTATTACACGGAGGCAAGAGTTTCAGCTAATACAAGTGTAGCAGATAATACAACACATAGAGGACTTACTAATAACCCACACTCAGTAACACAAGCACAAGTAACTCCAACTACTACTAAGGGAGATATTATAGCTCATAGCACAGAAGTTGGAAGATTTGGTATTGGTTCTAATGGGCAATTTTTAATTGTAAATTCAGACGAGGATTATGGTATGGAATGGACAGATCCAACTGCTTCAATGATAGGTTATTCTACAACTACTTCAGGATTAACGGCAACAGATGTTCAAGATGCAATAGATGAAGTTGAGGGTAGAGTAGAAACAAACGAAGAAGATATCACATCTTTAGAGGGAAGAATGGACACAGCAGAAGAAGATATTACAGCAGTAGAAGGAAGATTAGACACAGTAGAAGGCGATATAAGTGATTTAGAGGAATTAGACGGTGTTACAGTTTCAAAGCTTTACCAACCAGACGGAACTAATCCTTTTGTTTATACAGATAATGGTGGTTCTTTACACATAGACGGAGATATAACTCAATCAGGTTCAACTTATGAAACACACGCAGAACAACTTTACACAACAAAAGATTTAATAATTACACGAGACGGAGCAATTGCAGGATTAAGTGTTGGAGAATATACAGGAATTCAAGCAACCCTTTATGATGGAGCAAACGATGGACAATTAGTATTCGATAAAGATGGTTGGGCAAGAGTAGGAGATGTAGGAGATTTACAAAAACTAGCAACAATCGAAGAATCACCAACAGA
>CAZAJW010000330.1:0-2214 GCA_964485485.1 uncultured Atribacterota bacterium
CTTCAAAGGGCTGAATGACCTGAATGCAAGGTCCTTGAGAAGTTTGAGTTTTAATGGTAACAGTGAAATCATTCCCTTCCCTGCTTTTTATAATCTCGTCAATCTGGGTGCATGGATTGGGAAGATATCCTTTGGCGACTACATGGACTTGAACAGGGAATGATTCTAATATCAATATATCAATCTCTGTAACAGTGGCTAAATTTACTCCTGGGTCTGCCCTACTGCAGCCTGACAATAAAAAGATAATTGAGAAAAGTACCGCAACTAAAAAGACTATATTATTTTTTCTATTCATTTTGATTTACCCCCTGGGAAGTATTATCCCACCCGGGACCGTCCGAAACTCCATCTCCCGAATTTGGTGAAGGACCAGGGTTATTACCTGTTTCAGTCAATTCACCTTCGCTCTGTTCAGCTTCCCCTTCGCTATCCTGGGGAATTATATGATTACAGCCAGATATTATTACTATCAGTAAAGAAATAATTATAAAAAGTAAAAATAACTTTTTCATAGAATATTCCTTTTACAAATTAATATTTATGCTTTTATTATACAACTTATGACAATGATCACCAATCACTCTTTTTTCTCAACAATTAAAGTACATTTAGTGACCAAGGCGGCAATTGCACCGAGAGCTGCTAAAGCGGGAGCTAACAATGCTCCTACCGCTCCAGCAGTAAGCGGAAATTCAGCAATTGTCTCATCTTTCTCATTTTTTATAATTATCTTACGGGCATTTCCTTCTCGAATTATTTCTTTGACTTTTTCAATAATCTTTTCTCCGGATACGGAAAATGATTCTCTTTTGAATTGATTATCCATTAGTATAATCTCCTTTAATTTCTAAATTTACTTATTACTTATATCTTACCTGTTCAGAATACCTGAAAATATCTAAAGTTTATACTGGCCTTCTTCTATTCTAAAAGATATTTGTCATTATAGGATTTCTATTTCATAATCTTTTCCTCAGTATAATTGAAATTCAGTAACCTATCCATTATAGATAACAATATTTTATTCTATTCTCATCAGTATTTGAAGATTTTTTTTAGGACATATCGAATAATTTGAAATTATTGTATATTATAGTAAGATATTAAAGTATATTTAGCAAAAGAAAGAAATGCTGTGTTTAAAAAACAAAAAAATATTCAACTAAAAATTAGTTTACTTGGTCATGCCTATAATGATATTTATCTTTTTATTATTCCTTTATTGTTGCCTTTTTTTAGATTGGAATTTTATTTCACCTATTTTCAATCAGGTCTTATTCTTGCAATTCATGTTGCCCTTCGGTCTATTTTTTCCCTCGTCTTCGGTTTCCTGGGAGACCGATTTGGCCATAAACATTTATTCATATCTTTTGGATTTGCCTTATCATCCATTCTTCTGGGTAGCATTGTCTTAATCAGTCATCTACCCTTTATAATTACTGTACTTCTGCTATTGGCTATTAGCGTTTCCACCTTTCATCCGTTAGCAACAGCTATGATAGGAGATAGTGCTAAACCCAATAAACAAGGCCGGGATCTAAGCTTATTTAATGTAGCCGGTACCCTGGGTTTATCAATTATGAGTCTTACATTCGGTTGGCTTGTTCAATTTTGGGGTTGGAGGATAGCCTGCCTGATGATGAGTTTACCTGGTTTTTTATTAGCCTTTGTTTATACAAAATTAAAAAATAACACACAACATAATATCTCTAATTCAGAAGAATTACCTAATAAAAATATTTTTATTACCTATTTTATAAGCCATGGATTGTGTGGGTTGGGTACATGGACAATTCTTTCTTTTCTACCTGTCTATGCAACAGACCAGATAGGTATACCGGCGAATATTTCAGCTTGGTTTCTTACTATCTTTGTTGTTAGTGAACTTTCAGGGAGTTTAATAATGAGTAAAATTATTGATAAAAAAAATCCTCTTAAGCTTATCCTTTTTGCTACAATCTCTTTAACGGTGTTAATCTTTGCTCTTACCTGTTCAACTGTTCCAATGATTGTTGCGATAATTGTTGTTCTTATCGGATTAACACAGGGATGCTATTACCCTTCTCAACATACCTGGTTAGCAACGGTTAGTTCAAATCGTACCCGTGGAAAAATCTTTGGTTTTTTATTTTTTGTAGAAGGAATCTCTGCTACCTTTGCACCTTTCCTCTATGGGTGGCTTGCAGACCAAGTAGGAATGGTGTCTGCCTA
>CAZAJW010000331.1:0-3207 GCA_964485485.1 uncultured Atribacterota bacterium
ATACTACAGGGGCAAGAAGCAGGAATCTACAATTATACGGGCACATGACCTGATTAATGGGTAAAAGAATAAACCCAGAGAGAACTGACTTTATAAATCATTAAATCAAATTACTTTAACAGTCAATCGTAATGTGAATAGACAGAAAAAGGGGCAGATTCTAAAAATAGCACCTGTCCTTTTTGTAGTAATGAAAATTACAAGAAGAGGAAAATAAAAAAGAAAAGAGGATATAAGAATTGAAATAAAAAGCAGGCTAATGTAACTGTTATTATCTGGGATAGTCAAAATGTTTTTTTATGATAGTGTATAAACTGTTATCAAAGGAAATCTATAGATAACCTTTTTAAGTATAATCGGTAGAATAATCTGAAATAGTTACAATCGGAGATTTAATTACTTAATATTAACAATAATATTCCCTATAAAAAATTCTGAACCTGTCCAACAGGGGAGCCTGACAACCCCAGCCTTTCAGTATGAAGTTAAGGGGATGGTAAATCTAAAATTCCTAATCAAGCTATACCTTTTCAACACAATTAAGATAATGGAATAATTATGGTTTTCTAAATTATTAGGCCCAGATATGCTTTGGTGTTAATTCTTGCTGAGATGATTAGACTGCTTGCAAAGTTGACTATATTGGCTTAATATCCTAATATACAAATAAGATAATTCAAAATAGAATACGCTTATACACTACCTAAACTATTAATGTAATGGTTTATTTATCAAATTTTACTTTCAAAAAATATAAAAAATAACTGGTGCCATTGACCTGATAAAAAGCTAAAATATATTAGTTATTGATTTTTATCCTGTACCCTGTAAAGGGGAGAAAGGAGATTATAATGAAAACACAAATCTTAATAGCAATCATTCTAATTGCAATAGGGGTTATTGCTTTTGCCTATGAAGGGATTACTTATATGTCCCGGGAAAAGATTATTGATTTTGGACCACTGGAAGTAACTGCGCAAGAGAAAGAAACCATTTCCTTGCCTCCGGTTCTCGGTGGTATTTCCCTGGTGGGAGGCATTGTACTGTTAATTTTCAGTACCCGTAAAAAATAAGAAATGCCCTGACTATGATTCAGGAAGATTTCCCGAAAAACATTCAGGTTACTAATCCAAGGGCTCCATTTTCCTTCAGAATAAGAACAGAGGGAGAAAAAGACAGGGAATATTTTCTCCCATCAGAGCGGAATTAAAACCCGTAGAACGTTATGGAAAGATTTCGATTTACTGTAATACCCAAAATGCCCGAGTCTTTGTGGATGGAAGGGATTATGGCAAGATACCCTCCACAGGGGAATTAACTATTGACAATCTAACTGAAGGATACCATGAGATAACTATTACCAAGGAGGGCTATCAGACCTGGAAAGAGACGGTTAAGGTTTACGAAGGAGAGACTGTTAATGTAGATGTCTATCTTTCTAAGCTGGGAAATTAATGTTAGATATTAAAAATAGAGGGCTGTGCCATTTTCTGCACAGTCCTCTATGACGTTTATTATGTTTCATCAAAATTTTATAGATAGTTATTGACTGACTTTTTCAATCTCAACAATTAATTTCAATGCTGATTCATCCTCTACCTCATGATTCTCCAGGATTTCCTCGGCACCAATTTCTCTACCATAAAAGCTTTGATTGGCGCTTCTATCCGCATGGATAACAGATCCCTCCAGGGTGAATCCTGCGTAGAGTCCTTCACTGTAGGAATAGGAATAGATCGAATCATTAAAATCTGCATCTTTCTGCAGGGATTCTCCGGTGGGACCGGTGGATATACTAATATTGGCCCCTAGTTCAAAATCAGTTTGTTTAAAACCGTTTATTCCGGCTTCATCCATAATAATCAATACCAAAGATACATCCTGAATTCCAATCTGTGCTCCTACTGTAGCGGTCTTAACCTCAATAAAGGCAGGTCCATACCAATTTTCGGTTTGCTGGTCCCGGTGAAGCACTAAGCCCTCACCGAATTGTACTCCAACCCCGAAACCAATTTTAGTTAATTGTGGGAAGATGGCAATTCCCCTGGCTGAGTTTAACAACTCTCCCATAGCACCGGTCTGATTTTCCTTGGCCGTCATTTCCTGGAATACTTCAATAGACTTGTCAATCCTGGCTTCTTCTCTGGAAGGTTCCTGGGCATACCCTATGCTGGTAGTCAGAAGCAGAAGTGCTATTATGACAAAAATAAAAATATTTTTCTTTTTCATTCTTTCCTCTATCTCCTTTCATAGATTATTCAAGTTAAAGTTAATTTTTATCTCATAAATAAACGTATAAGATATAATTAATATCCTATTTAATAATAAATTATATCATTTTTAGCTGAATATTTGAAATAGAGCATAAATATATGAAAAATACCTACGAGTAGTTGACACGAACCAAAATTTGGTCAAAAAATTTAATCTTGTCTGTCTTGCTTTTGAGTGTTTTTTTCTTGGCACTTACCGGGTGTGAAGGTGTTATTATAGTACCACCGAACGGAGAAGATGGAGAACCAGATGACACAGGTACGATAAATATAGGTATCTGGAGACTGGGAATATGATCTGAAAATGGATGGAGATACCTATTTTACAGACGTTGATGAAGGGACTTATACCATCAACGATGTTCCAGTTGGAGACCATACCTTTGAAGCCATTGACACAGATGGTGAAAGTTATGGATATGCCAGTGAAACACAGTATATCTCAACAGGCACCAATACGGTCTACCTTGAGCCCGAACCGGAAACCGGTACTGTCCAAATAGAGGTCGATGATAATTATGAATATGAGGTTTATATGGATGGAGATTATTTAGGTACAACCGACGAATATGGTGAAGGAACTTTTGAGGATATCCCCACAGGATATCACTCTTTCTATGTAATTAGTACAGATAATGCATATGAAGGATCGGAATCTGTAACTATTGATACTGGAAATAATTTGGTTGAGATTGATATCTACTATATCTACTAGTACTGGGGGTAGTATCCTGTAGTATAACTTTAGAGAAAATAGAATAGAAAGGAGAATTGGATGGGTAGGAAGGAATATATAGATAAGTTAGCCAGCCAGCTTAAAGAATGGGATGATGAAATAGAAAAAATGGAAGAGAAAGCGAAGAAGTCGAGTGATGAGACCAAGAAAAAGTATCATGAACAGATTAAGGAATTGAAACAGAAGAGAGAAGAAAGT
>CAZAJW010000332.1:0-2881 GCA_964485485.1 uncultured Atribacterota bacterium
GCTTGTGAAATATAACATCGGATTTGTCTACACAGAAGATAGAAAGCGCGAACAGGTTGGTTACCCGGAATGGTGGTTAAAGGCAGTTATTGAGTATGACAATATGAAACCAGTTGAGAAATTTTATAATATTAAAAAATAGAATAGGATTACTACAAAACTATTCATGACAAGGTCATTAAAGCCCTTGTCATGAATAGTTTTGTTCTGTAAGATGTATAGAATTATGATACCTTATTGGTATTTATTCTTATTGCTAAATATAAAATATCATATTTTTAAAGAAGGAGGATTTTCTTATGATGAAATATAAAAAAATTATAAAAGTTTTGGTTTATCTTATTGTTTTCTCTGTCTTGGCAAATATTCAGATTTCTGTATTTGCTCAGGAAAATATCCCCATGGCAGATTACCCGCTTTTGACCACTTCAGCAGGTCAAAGCCCAGATGTATTAACCCTAAATATTGTGGCCGAAGAAGCTGGAGTTCTTTATGATTATTGTGATGTTCCAACTGTAGAATTGATTTCCAAGGGAGTTGGTCTGGGAGATATTGAATCAGGTGAGGGTTTTCATGTAGAGATTTATACTGATTTAGAGAAATATCCCAAAGGAACTCCCTATCAAACAGTTATGTTTGCCATTGGCGCTAGCCTAAAAGGTATGGGAGCCTCAGGGCTAACCGTAGCAGATGAAGTTGCCCGGCTAAAAAAACTAATCAATTACTGTGAAGAAAATGATATTTTTGTAGTAGCTATACATGTGGGTGGAGTATCTAAAAGAGGAGCTCCGGGAAGCGATAATGAGAAGATGATTGACGCAGTGGCTCCGTTTGCTGATTATATTATTGTTACTTCTGATTCAAACCAGGACGGACGTTTTACTGAGATTGCAGAAAAAAATAGTATTGATTTTACCGAAATTGAATTTGCCCTTGAGTTAATTGAAATTTTTCAAGCCATGTTTTCAGTTGATGAATAAATAATAGAAGTACAACTGGTCAGTTGTAAATGTAGATTGGAGGAACTTAATGACCCTTAAGATTGTGATAATTTTAGTTGCCATGATTTTATCTTATGGTATTGTAAAATGGAAGGGATTTTCGGTTGAATTAAGCATTTTAATTACTGCTATTTCCGGGAGCATTGTTGGTGCATTTTTTTATGCGCCTCCCTGGGGAGAGCTTTTTAGACATTTGATAGAAGGAACTTTTACTTATCTTGATATCGTGTTAGTTTTTTCGACTGCTACTATTTTTATGTCAATTTTGAGTGAATCAGGTGTGGTAAATTTTGTAGTTAAGAAAACGATTAAAACTTTTTTCCATAACCGTGTTTTTTCCTTAATTTTGTTAATGTTTATTATTCTGATTCCAGGGGCTTTAACCGGAGCAGGAAGTGTCTCTGTTTTAGTAGTAGGCACCCCAGTGGTGTTAGCATTACGTTATCTGGGTATAACAGAAAAAAAAGTTGCTGCCATTTTATTTATTGTGGCAGGGCTAAGTGCTGCAGCTCCTCCGGTAAATATCTGGGCTATGATATTATCAGCAGGAACAGCAATTCCTTATGTTGGTTTTGAACTAACATTGGGTATCCCTATCCTTATTTTGGGAATTTTTACAGTTCTTTTTCTGGGTTTAAAAAAGGAAAAAGAAGTAAATCTGGAAAAAGCCTTGCAGGAAATACCGGAAGCCCCGAAGGGAATGAATTGGTGGCGGGTAATTCTGCCTTTTGTAGTGTTTTTTGGTTTAATTATCATATCAAGAATTTGGCCTTTTGACATACTATTTTTGGGTCTTCCTCTTCAATTTGTCCTGGCTGCGATTACTGCCTTATTGCTTAGTCCCAAAAAAATAAACATATTAGTTTTATCAAGAGAAACGGTAAAAAGGTTATTACCCCTCTTGGCAACAGTAACAGTAGTAGGTGCTCTGCAGCAGACTATGACCGTAACCGGAGTAAGAGGCTTATTATCATATCTAGTTATAAGTGCTCCGTTAGTTTGGATATTGATTGCGTTGCCGGTTATCATACCTTTGTCGGAAGGTTTATTAGCGTATGGTGGTGCAGCAATTGTTGGTATTCCCCTGGTATGGTTTTTCGATTCAATAGGGTTACATGCCACAGTTGCCATAGCTGCACTTAGCTTAATGTGGCCATTGGGTGATGGGGTGCCTCCGACAGCGCTCATTGGACGTTTGACCATCATGGTTGCAGATTACAAAGGATCTTACTGGAGTTTTATTAAAACTACCTGGGTTCCCTGGATTGTAATTACGGCTGTTGCCATGCTTATGATCGTTTATAGCACCGAATTGTCTTTTTTAGTCCGATGGAGTATGTAGGTGATAAAAAAATTGATTGATATAAGGAGGAAATCAAACAATGTCCATCATAATGTTGATATATTATGCAATTAGCATCTTTCTGATTGGCATGTTAGCCTGGAATTTTGTGTTGGAGAAAAAAAACAAAGACCATATGATATTATATTTAGTGGTTATGATACCCCTGGTATTACGGGTATTACGGGTTAAATAATATAAAAAGCAGGGGGAAAATAAATTGTCTAATATAAATAGATTTAAAATTATTACATTGCTAATTATTGCGGTGATTACGGGGATAGCCGGTTGGCAGTTTTATCAGCATCGTAATTATGATATACCTATTGTTGCCGGACCGGGAGTAACCCATGTAGGCAAATTAAGTGATTATCATGAGGGTTTAAAAGGAACTATGGCTGATACTAATGTTTTCTTTTTAGAAGGAGAAGAGAAGGGAGGCAAGGCATTACTGATTGCCAATACCCATTCCAATGAACCGGCAGCTATTTTGAGTGCTCTGGTCTTTATTGAAAATGCAGTTATGGAAAAAGGTTCC
>CAZAJW010000333.1:0-5423 GCA_964485485.1 uncultured Atribacterota bacterium
TGAAAATCATGTTCCAGTATTTCTTCAATCTGTCGTCTGATATTTTCTGCCTCACTTATTTTCATATCCCTATTTAAGGTAATATGGCTTTCAAAAAGAACCCGTTTTTCATCAATTTGCCAAATATGAATATGATGTAGGTTATTAACCTGGGGAATAAGCTCTATTTTCTTTTTTATTTCTTCAATATTTATTTTTACGGGAACTCTTTCCATTAATATCAAAACACTTTGTTTCAGGATTTGATATCCCTGCACCATAATAAATAATGCAATAATAATAGACAAGCCTGGGTCAATAAGGTAAAAATCATAAAAATAAATGATTATCCCACCTATAATTACTGCTACCGAGGAAAGAGTATCCCCCATTAGATGCAAATACGCTGAACGGATATTCAAACTATGATGTGTCTCGGCATGGAGCAAATATACACTTACCAAATCAGCAATGAATCCAAAAATCCCTACGCCTATCATTAAATGGGTAGTAATTTCCATAGGATTCATAAAACGAAAATATGCTTCTCTGAAGAGAAAGAAGGCAATTATGATAATTACAGAAGAATTAAGTAAGGCAGCTAATATTTCAGCCCGCTTATAACCAAAGGTCATTTTTAAATCAGGAGAACGCATGCCTATCTTTCTTGCCAGATAACTAACCAGAATAGCCATCCCGTCACTAAAATTATGTAAAGCATCTGCCAGCAGGGAAAGACTGCCAGACAATATCCCTCCAACAATCTCTACCAGACAAATCATAAAATTAAGAATGATGGTAATTACTATTCTCTTATTACTTGTACTTTGGTGGGAAACATGATCATCCATTTTTTTACTTCATAATCTTATTTTTTAATCAAATCTATAATATTATTATAACATGACATTAATGAAGTAAAATGAATTTAGGTATGTTCTTTTTAATATAGAAAATCTAACTTTTCATAAAAGTGTTTCTATTATAAAATCATCTACTGCATAATATTGAAAGGGCAATGGCATTTAATTTGGCATCACTCTTGTCTGCCCGGGAAGGAATCATAACCGGTACCCTGGCACCGACCACAAGATTTCCCTCAGGAAAATTGGTATAATAGATAATACTTTTTCCAAAAATGTTGCCACAAGCAATATTGGGAACGATTAATATATCAGCTTGACCCGCAACCGGTGACTGAATTCCCTTCTTTTTAACTGCAAATTCCGAAATAGCATTATCAAGAGCTAATGGACCATCAATAATACATCCCGGTATCTGACCTCTCTGATTCATCTTAGTAATGATTCCAGCCTGCAAAGTCTCCTCCATATCAGGATTTATCACTTCTACTGCTGCCAGCAGAGCTACTTTGGGTTTTTTAATTCCCAACTTATGAGCTACACTAACTGCATTAGTGATAATGGAGACCATAGCCTTTAAATCCGGTTTAATATTTACTCCCCCGTCACTTAATAATACCAAACGGGACTGTCCTTCTCTTTGGTCCTCAAATACAAAAACATCACTAATGTAATTTTTGGTTCTTAATCCTGTTTCTTTATTAAGAACAGCTTTCAGAAGTTTGGCAGTTTTTATTTTCCCCTTTAACAAAATACCACCCTTTTTAACTTCTTCCACAGCTACCGGGGCTTTTTCTTCTTCGCTTTTAATTGAAACAATCTCCTGAATAAAAGAACGGTCCCGGTAACCCAGTTCTTGCATTGCACTTTCAATTTCTTTTTCTTTGCCCACCAAAATTGCTTCACCAAAGCCCTGCTCGTAGCTTTTTTTAACTGCTTTTAGTGCTTCCAGGTCTTCTCCTCCGGCAATAACAACCCTTTGCCTTTTTTCTTTACTTAATTTCTCAAAGAGCTGTTGAAAACTCGTTATCATATTAATTCCTCCTGAGTTTTACAGTTATCTGTATTGTTTATCTGATTTACTAATATATTGTGCTTATACTTTTTTAATGACTTCTTTAATTTTCTCCATGCCTTTTTTAATCATATCTACCGAGGTTGCAAATGAAAAGCGTAAATATCCTTCCCCGTATTGACCAAATGCATTACCGGGCACAGTCACTACACCACATTCATCAAGTAAATACATAGATAATTCTTCTGAATTTTTGCCTGTTTTGGTAATATTAGGAAAGGCATAAAAAGCGCCCTCTGGTGACAAACAGTCAAATCCATCAATCTCACTGAATCCATTCATAATAACGTCTCTACGTTTTTGATAAGACTCACGCATGTTATCAATACTAAGTTTAGTTTCCCTGGGGTTTTGCAACCCATATAATACTGCTCGTTGTGTTACAGAATTAGGACAAACTGCTGTATTCTGTTGTATTTTAATCATCTCTTGAATCAAAAATTCAGGACAGGTAATATAGGCAATCCGCCAACCGGTCATGGCATAACTTTTTGAAAATCCAAAAATGGAAATAGTGCGTTCCTTCATTCCCGGCAGGGATGCGATACTGAAATGTTTTCTTCCGTCAAATAATATATCTTCATAGAGTTCATCACTGATAATAAACAAATTATGTTCTTTCGCTATTTCGGCAACCTTCTCTAAAATTTCCCTATTGATAACCATACCGGTAGGATTGCTGGGAGAATTCAGTAAAATGGCTTTTGTTTTTGGTGTAATCATCTTTTCTAACTCATTAGGGTCAATTTGAAAATGATTTTCCTCTCTAATGGGAAGAAAAACCGGATTCCCTCCCGCTAAGATAACCTGAGAACCATAAACAAGAAATCCGGGATCCGGAACAATTAATTCATCTCCGGGGTTTAACAATACATAAAAAGCCGAAAATAAGGCTTGTGTGCCTCCTGAGGTTACCATTACTTCTTCAGGTTTAACCGGAATATGATTAAAATCATTTAACTTTTGAGATAATGCTTCTCTTAAATCAGCAAATCCGGCATTAGGAGTATAATGGGTGTAACCTTCTTCAATAGCTTTTTTTGCCGCTTCCCGAACATGGTCAGGTGTAATAAAATCAGGTTCACCAATACCAAAACTAATAATATCTTTTCTGTTTTGTGCCAAATCAAACAATTTTCGAATACCCGAAGGTTTAATTTTCTTAAGATTCTTATTCAATTCCATAATTTTCCTCCCTTAAAAATAAATCCAATTTAATCAATATATTTTAAACAGGTTAAGTAGGAATGACTTGCTTGTATCCCATTTCCAGCGCTTTAAGATTAATATCAATAGTCCGGGCTGGTAAATTTTTTCGAACTGATCCAATAACCTCTTCTTTCTTAACAGGGAATTGAGGAATAGCCAGAGCAGCTCCCAGGATGACAATGTTTGCCGCAATAATATGACCTGCCTCTTTGGCCAACTTTTCAGCATCAATCAGATACAGATTGTCTATTTCCTGCTTAAACTTATCAAACATTTGGACTTTGTCTGGATATTTGGAAATACCCAAAGAAACAGTGAAAGGAATTATTGTAGAACGATTAGCAATAACGCAGGTTTCTCTACTGATTTTATTCAAAGCTCTTAATATTTCCGAAGGTTCAAAAGCCAGGACTAAATCAGCAGCATTCTTCTCGATAAGTGGACTATTTGCTTTTCCAATCTTTACTTCAGTTACAACAGTTCCACCACGTTGTGCCATGCCATGGACTTCACTCATGACCACATTTAATCCCTGAGACATGGCCGCTTCTCCAATAATGGTAGCAGTTTTTATTGTACCCTGTCCACCAATCCCGATTAAATAAATCTTATAACATTCTTTTGAAATCAATTTTTCACCTCAATTGCTTTCTGCGGACATACCTGAACACACACTCCGCATCCGGTACACAATAATTCATTAATATGAATCGAACCATCTTCTTTTTTATAAATAGCCGGGCAGTTAAATTGCTTTAGACAAATCTGGCATTGAGTACATTTTTCCTGATTAATTTGGAAAACTGGTCGTTTTTCTTTAGTTTTTAGCATAATACATGGAGAACGGGAAATAATGACCGAAACACCCTGGTATTGCAGGGCTTCTTTGAAGACTGAGACCGCCTTTTCAAGCTTACCGGGATCAAGCACACGGACATAACCGGCACCGGTAGCTTTCGCTAACTCTTCAATAGAAACAGCAGGAGTCTCTTCTCCCCATCCATCTATCGGTATACTTGGATTAGGCTGACCACCGGTCATAGCAGTTATGCTGTTATCCAGCACAACTACCATAATATTGGCACGATTGTGGACTGCGTTAATTAAAGGTGGTATCCCGGCATGAAAGAAAGTAGAATCACCAATAAGGGAAACGATTTTCTGCTTGGTTGCCTTGGACATACCGCTACCTATACCAATGCTGGAACCCATACAAATACAATAATCCGCCATGTGATAAGGTGGTTGCATTGCCAACGTATAACAACCAATATCATTGGAATAGATAATATCTTCATCCTTTATTTTCAAGCTTCTGGCAGCCTTTTTAATGGCATAAATAGATGAACGATGAGGACAACCGGGACATAATACCGGAGGCCGTAATGGTGGTGCTAAACCTATTTTTATTTCTGCTTCTTTAGATAAATTAAAATCTATTACTTTTGTCATCGACTCAGCAATAATATCAGGATGATACTCGTAAATTCGAGGAAATGTTCCGTCTAATTTTCCGTGAACAGTTATTTGTTTGCATTCTTGACCTAACAGGGCTAGAACTTCTTTTTCAATAACCGGCTCCACTTCTTCTATAATCATAACTTTGTCTATGCTACTAAGAAATTTTTTGACTAATTCTCGTGGAAAAGGATAACTTAAACCCAATTTAAGGATATTGACCTGCAAGGAATATTCATTGACGATATCCATTACATAATTGTATGACGCCCCGCTAGTGATAATGCCTGTTTTACTGTCACAATGATTAACAATGCGATTAATTGGCGAATCATTTGCTACTCTTTCTATCTGATAATGCTTTTCTATCAGGCCTTTCCGTAGTCCCCTGGCATAGGCAGGTGCAATATTAAAACGTTTTTCTTCTTTTGTAAAAAATCCTTCCTTCTTTTCTGCATTAATACAATCCAGTTGAACTACAGATCGCATATGAGAGACCCTGGTGGTTGTACGCATCAATACAGGTATCTCAAACTGTTCGGATATCTCTATTCCATATTTCATGAAATCTTTTACTTCCTGTGGGCTGGAAGGTTCTAAGACCGGGACTCCGGCAAGTTGTGCCATGAGACGATTGTCCTGCTCATTCTGAGATGAATGCATGGATGGATCGTCAGCTGAAAGTATAATCATGCCTGCACGAACACCGGTATAAGCGGTACTCATGAATGCATCGGCAGCTACGTTTAAACCAACGTGTTTCATGAAAACAAAAGAACGCAAGCCTGACGCTGCAGCTGCGGCAGAAACTTCCAGGGCCACTTTTTCATTCACGGAAA
>CAZAJW010000334.1:0-9361 GCA_964485485.1 uncultured Atribacterota bacterium
CTTGACAAAGGGCTTTTCCTCCTTTATTTTGAACATTGATAAACATCTTCCATTCTTTAAAAAGTATTTCCTTGATAATATCTTCTTTCATTTTTGTACCCCTTGCTTTTCTACCCAGCCATTACATGTAACGAACGTAAATAAGAATCTTTAATCTTGTTTTGAATAACTGGACCATGATCGCACAAAAAATCACTATTAATCTTGCTTAAACCTAATTTTCTTATTTCTTTAATTATTAACCTACTAATCGTTTCAATCTTATTATATATTTCATCTGGTCCAGAAGTTCTAATATCTGATATTACCAGGAAATCATAAATAGAATAGACTTCTGAACCTAATATTGGTAAATCTATCAATCCTCTATGCATCCATTTATAAAAGGGCATATAACGTCTGTTCAGGAGAAAAACTATAGATATTGTATCTCTAATAAACAAAGATAAAGCATGGTGTGCTACTACATATTCCTTACGTCTTAAACTTCTGAGAAAATTGTACTGCCCTGACTGTCCGGCATTCATGCATCGGGCAGCAATTTTCTTCAATCGTATATCTTCCGGATAATATGCAACTAAACTATCCCTTATCCCAGATACTACCCTCAATGAATCCAGAAAGACTTTACCATTTGTTGCTTGAGCCAGATATTCTTCAGGTATTTTCTGCCATTCCGATAATTTGCGTGGGACGTGATTTAAACCTGTAAATTGTTTAAAAAAAGAGTATGTTTCAAAAACGCCTACACGCTGCCCACTTAATGGTGTTGTAACACGTGCATGATAACCCATAAATTCTTTTGGGAGCCTATTGTATTCTTTTTGTAAATTTTCCCCAATAATATTGTAATCTTCAGGTGTTAGCCAAAGACAAAACCCAGGTCCCCAATCGTGATCTCTTGAGATCTCATCATCAAAACCGTAACATTCTGATCCTTCACCTACTAATCCAGCAGCAATACGATGTATATAGTTTGGGAATTTATCCTGAAGCATCCTTAAACCGATTTCAAAGAAATATTTTTCTGACAGTTCTAAGCCATTCATCTTAAATCTCCGGAAAAAGTGATTATAATAAATTTATCCGCCATCAATAATTGAAAATAAATCAATAACATCATTTTCTTTCAGATAAGTTGTCATTTTTGCATGTTCACTATTCAACAGAACACCATAATCTTCAGGATACATTGTTATCTTTTTTATTTCCGGAAAGTAATTTTCCAATATCTGTATAAATTCTTCAATAGTTACTTTCTTTTCAATCTTAATTTCAACTTCTTTTTTCCTGATTATTTCTTGAAAATCGAAAAAGAATTTTACTTTAATTTTCATTTTTTGTATAACCAATAATTAAAATAAGGAATATTTTTAATTATTTCCAAAGCAAATCTTTTAAAAACTACTCAAATTCTTCCAGCATACTTGGATCCATTTTTTCTACTATTTCTGCTTCTTTGGATAAACCCAGTTTTCTTAATTTGGGTAACAACGGAACCCCCTGTTTGCTCCACCCTCTGTATTTATAGTATTCTTTTAACATAATTTCAGTATCTGGACTATAGTTTGCTGCTCCTCCCTCAGTAAGTTTTTCCTTCATTCTTTTTGGCAAGGTATCATCTTTCTTGGACAATCCCAGGCGAACATTATACATTCTTTTTACATTCTGAGCTCGTTCTCCAATTTGCATCAACTCTTCAAAATCCAAACTCCATCCTGTAACATAGTTCAAAAATTCTAAAATTTGAGGTGGTCGAACTACATTCAAAATAAATTGACATAATTTTAAAGAATTAAATAATCCAGCATAGTCCTGCATAATTGCGACCCCAATACCTTTTCCTTTATCTTCACGTGGATCAATTGGCTCATCTAATCCAAATTCTGGGAATGCATTTCTTTCCAGATAATGGTTACAACCTCTATGACAAGCACCTCTTGGATAAGTGGGATATGCTACTCCAAAACTACCCAAAGCTCGTGCATCATGCATAGGAGGTTCGAGACCTTTTACTTCTACAGCAAAATCACTTGAATTACCACCAATTTTCTGGGCTGCAATTTTTACTCCTTCTCCTAATAACTTTCCTAAACCTTCTCTCTTCCCGATTTTATGTATCATATCTACCATTGCTCTTGCATTCCCCCACTCGAGTTTTATTCCTTCGGTATCAGTTTGAGTAATTAATCCTTTCTCATAACACTCCATGGCAAAAGCTACAGCTGAGCCTGCCGAAATAACATCGATTCCATAACGATTACACAACTCATTACCCATAGCAACTGCTTTTAAATCGTCTATTAAACACATTGAGCCTAAAGAACCACAAGCTTCATATTCAGGCCCTCCACCATTTACTCCTGCAAAAGGACCATCATCAACCTTTACTACTCTACCACAACCAATTACACAACTAGCACAAGAATATCTTCCTGTTAATATAGTTTCAGCCATTGTTTGACCTGATATTTTATTTATTTTTTCATCATCCCATTTTCCTAAAGACCAATTCTTGATAGGCATATCACCAATTTTATATTTTCCGACAACGCCTCCAGGAGTTCCAAATTCACGTAATCGTTTTTGCCTTTCCATTATCTTAGCTGTAGATTCTTTTGTTAAAGATCTAACCTTGTCTGGATAGGCAACTTCTACCCTTTTTCTTCCGTATACAGCAATTGCCTTGAGATATTTGGAACCCATTACTGCTCCTAAACCTCCTCTACCAGCTGCTCGAGCATGTACACCATTATTAAAAATTACTGCCATTTTCGACATTTTTTCACCAGCAGGTCCAATACAACTTATAACGGCTTTTTCATGTGTTTCTTTTTTAAGAATCCCTTCTACTTCATAAGTATCTTTCCCCCATATATGAGACGCATCTTCGATAGATACTTTTTCCTCTGTAACCCATAAATAAACAGGTTTTTCTGATTTCCCTTTTATAATAATTCCCTCATAACCTGCTTGCTTGAGATAAACCCCCCAACTACCTCCTACGTCACCCTCTCCCCAAATACCAAGGGCAGATTTAGCAATTACTGCATGTCTACCTGAGCATGGCACAGTAGTTCCTACCAGAGGTCCTGTTAGAAATATCAGTACATTATCTTCTCCAAAGGGATTAGTTTTTTCGTTAGTTTCATCAAAAAGAAGCCTGGCTCCTAAACCGCTTCCACCGATATATTGTTTTGCTAGGTCTTCTGATAAGTATTGTGTAATTATTTCTCTATTATTAAGATTTACTCTTAATATTTTTCCCATATAGCCTTTCATATTTTAGCTCCTTTATGTTTGTTCATAATTTAAAAAGCATCTTCGTATATTTTTACAATTTCTTCTTTAGATAACATTCTAGGATTACGTTCTATATGCCGATAAGAAAAATGATATACTTGTTCTGCAAAGTCAGCAAAATCTTCTTTTTTAACTCCAAATCTTCTTAAACCTAACTGTACACCACAATCAGTCAATAAAGATTTTATTGATTCAATTGCCCTGACAGCTGCTTTATCTTCAGATAATCCCTCGGTTTTTTCTCCCATCGCTTCTGCGATCCTTATAAACTTTTTTATACTTGATTCGACATTATATGCCATTACATAGGGCATTAATAATGCTATAGATAAACCATGAGGAACATGGTATTTAGTTGCCAAAGGATAAGCCATACCGTGGACAGCTCCTCCTCCACTATTTACTCTGGCTATCATTCCTATAGAAGCCGCTATAGACATAGCATTCCTTGCTTCCCTGTCCTGTCCGTCATTAACAGCCCTGCGTAAATACTTAGCAATCAAATAAATTGCTTCTATGGCAATTGCCTCAGTTAAGGGATTTGCGTTTCTTGTAATATAACAGCCCATAGCATGGCATAAAGCATCTATTCCAGTATAAGCAGTTAATTTAGGAGGAAGAGATAGGGTTAACAAAGAATCAATGATTGCTAAATCCGCAAATACATTTTTAACACTTTTTTTGGCATTCTCTTTTTCATCAATAATAACAGATCCTGAGTTTACTTCAGCACCTGTTCCGGAAGTGGTTGGCACCAATATAAACGGTAGACGCTTTTCATTTACTTTTTTGGTTTTTTCCATATATTCTCTAACTGTAATATTATTCTTTACTACACAAGCAACTACCTTTGTAGCATCTACAACGCTTCCTCCACCAATTCCGATAATAATATCTGATTGGTCTTTTCTGGCTTTTGTTATTGCCTTTTCCACTATCCCGATAGTTGGTTCTGCAGTTACTTCATCAAAATAAGTAAAATCTATTTTTTTTTGCTGCAATGATTCTTCTGTAATTTTAGTTAAACCAAATTTAATCATTTCTTTATCAGTAATAATAAGAGCATTTTTCCCGCCTAGTTTTTCTGCTTCTTCTCCAATAAGTTTTATACTATCTTCTCCTATGATTAAAGTTGGCATTTTCAAAGGTGGTATTAATTTAATTGCGTTTCGATCTATATTTCCAATATTCATTTCACTCTATCTCCTTATACATTAATAAATAGTTTAATTGACTTATATTTTTAAATTATTAAATCATTTTTTTATAATCCATTCATTTGAAAGTACAGTCTTTCTTATTGCTAGCGGTTATTTTATACAAATTACCGAAATTAATTTTTTAATATTATCCAATTTTTCGAGATCTTCCAGATATTCCAAAGATTGATCTATGTTATGTTGAGGTATAATATTTTGAGTACAATCAAGGTATTTTGTCAGTAAAGCATCTCTGTTAATTGTATTTATGGGACTACCACTTGGTTTAACAACTTTTTTATTTAAATGTTCACCATTTTTTAAAATAACCGTAACACTGCTAAAACCAAAGCCCTCCTCATTTTGCTGTTCAGGATGGACAATAAATTTAATTTTGCTTTCTAATCTTCTTACTTGTGGATCTTTTATTTTAGCAAGAGTAAACTGTTCTAAACCTAGTTTTTTATCGATAATTGCCCTTGCTATGCAGTATTCCATACTAAACTTAGCCTCAACTTCAGTATCAGGAGAATTATAACTAAGCACTCGGAGAAAGCGAGGGGCTGTTTCACACCTGACTTCCTTGATATCTTCATAACCAAATTCGTTTTCGGAGAGTAAGCCAAAGATTGCATCTAAAGACTGGTGAGTCGCAAAACAAGATGGATATTTTTTCAATCCCACATTGGGCAAGCTTAAAACAAGTGGTTTACCGAAAGATTTGGTCCATTTTTCATAATCAATATCTTCTTTACCAGAAAATACTTTGCAATATCCATATGTAGCGTCCAAAATATCTTCATAAGCGGTAAAACCTTTTTGGGCTAATAATGCTGCAAAAATACCATTTTTTGAAGCATTGCCTGCATGTAATGGCTTAGTCATAGTCCCAAAGTTTTGTCTTAATCCACTGGCCAAAGAACCTGCAATGCCCAAGGCAACGTTAACCTCTTTTAGACTAAGATTGAGTATCTTGGCAGAAGCTGCAGCTGCTCCCATAACACCGGTAGTACTAGTCGAATGCCACCCTTTTTTGTCATGTTCCGGGAAAATAACCTCAGCAAGCCGTGACTGGATTTCAAATCCCGCTATATAAGCTTCTAAAAACTTTTCACCCGAAATCTCTTCTTTTTCTCCCAGGCTAATAATTGCTGAAACCAGTGGAGCACTTGGATGTCCAGACATTTCAGGATAGACATCATCATAATCTAAAACATGAGCACTAAAACCATTAACCAAAGCTGCGTTCAGGCAGCTTGTTCGAAAAGAGTCTTTACCTAAAGCCGAACTCTCCTCTTTATCTCCAAAATTTCTAAGAAAATTGGCTAACATGGTAGAAGCCTTGATATTTGAACCACCTATAGTAACTCCTACTGTATCTAAAATAGCCTTTTTGACATATTCAATAGTCTGTTTTTCAATTTGATTAAAGGAAAGATTGGTAATAAATTTACTGACGCTTGAAGTAGTTGTTGACATTTTTCCTCCTTTTGTATTAGAAATTCCATATTTCCTTGGTCTCTGTATTTAAAAAGGAAACATCGGTAAAAACTAAAATATATTGTCACTCCCGCTTCATAGTCGAGAGTGACGAACTTGATTATGGTTTTCCAAATAAACTATTATTTTAATAATTTCATTAATTTTTTTATGTTATCAATACCTTCAATATTTAGAACAGTCTTGATTATTTTCTCAGCTCGGTCTTTAGAAATAAAATCACTTACATTTCTTCTGAATTTATCTAATACCTGATCTTCTCCAAGAGGATAAGAAGGACTGCCGATTGGATGTTCTTTTAAATAATGGTACTTATTACCATCCTCCATCTCTATAGTAATATTACCTCCTGTTCTTGGAAAAGAATCTTCATTAATACAGAATACCTTTTTAGTGATTTCAAAAACTTGATTATCGCTGATTCTTTGTTCAGAAAATTGTTTTAATCCCAATTCCCCGTCTAATAAACTCATTGCGATGGCATAAGGAAGGCTAAATCGAGCGCCATAAATTGTTTTTGGTTTACGTTTTATTTCGATTGGCTCACAGACTAATTTTGCTCCTAAAGGATTAATAACACATATTATTTTTTTAATTTTTTGCCATTTAATATTATAATTTTTCTGTAAAAAGAATACTCCATCGATGAAACTGTGCATCGCATGACAACACGGATAATACTTTATTGAGATATTTAATGTTTGCCACACTTTCCGGAGATCTTTAGTTAAACAATTGAGTTTGGTATTGTCCAGACTTAAGTGAGCTGCAAAAAATCCAAGCTCTCCTTCAAAAATAGCCAAGGGCCCTGTAAAGCCATTTGAAGCTAATTTACTTGCTATAATCCCACTATGTACAGCCCAACCTGGATGTATAATCTTTGCCCAACTCCCATCAATCAAAAATTGTTGTAATCCAGCTGCCTGGCTACCGCAAATACCTAATGCATTAACTAGTTCCTTATTACTCAAGCCATTCACTTTTCCAGCGACCAAAGAAGCCACAAAAGTACCACACATAGGAGTTGCATGCATTCCTTTTTTATGGAATCCAGCATTTGCTGCCATCCCGATTCTAGCTATTATTTCATACCCCGAAACCATTGTTTCTATTAAAGATTCTCCACTAATCCCTTTTGCTTCACCACAAGCTAAGGCCGCAGGAACAACAATAGAACTCGAATGCACAACTCCTAGACGGTGAGTGTCATCATAATCCTGTCCATGTATCATGCTTGCATTTGCTAGAGCAGCATAGTCTGAAGATGATAAGAACATAGAATTAATTATTGTACTCTCGCTGCTAGTATTCAAATCTTTAACTGTCTTGACAATGGTATCTTTAATAATTGAATTTTGGGAAAAAGAAATTGCAACCCCCAAAGTATCCAATAAATGAAGTTTTGTTTTATAGATTACTTCTTTTGGAATATCTTTATATTTTAGTTCGCTAACAAAACTGCTAATATCTTCTGAATAAGTGGACATTGATTTAATTGCCTCCATCCTCCATATAACCTTTTGTAATACTAAATGATTAGTGCGATATAAATGTAAAAGAATAGAAAATAATCAATTAGGTATTAAAATTACGTATATCAAATCCATAATTGAACACTATTTAATATCCATTCATCAGATCAAATTTTATAAATCTTAATCCCTAATCTCTTTTTATTCTCTATTGCCTTTGCATTACTCTTGACAATGGCATCAGCAGGCAATTTACTGATATACCAGGTAAATAAAGCAAAAATAACTATTAATACTGCCCAGATAATTAGGTCTAGCTTAAGAAATGCTGGAAAAAGATAATTATACATTATTTTCTCTCCTTATATTGATTTATGCACAGTTGGCGGAAGCTCACTGGCTGTCTGAGAAGTCCATTTAGAAAATAGACTTATAATTATAAAGGTAATAAAGCTTAATAGTCCGCACCAAACTGCAATGTGTAAATGAAAGAATGATTGAAAATTAATAGGAATGTTAAATTGATACATTGTACCGCCTATTAAAGCTACGACCATACTCCAGTATGCAGCATTTGGGTGAGCCGCTTTCCACCAGAGTCCAAAAGCTACGGCAATCATAAGCGCGCTTCTTATAGAATAAACAAAGTATGCCTGATGCAAGATTTTGGGTAAGCTCATGGCTCCCAGTGCTGAGCTGACTCCGATAATAAGTATCCACAATCTAGTCCATTTGGCTAGGTATTTATCATCTGTACCTGGATGCATCCATCTTTGCCAGATATCTTTAGACATAATGGAGGCGCAACCAAATAATATACCCGCTACTGTAGAAACTAAAGCAGCAAAAATACCCGCTATTCCGATTCCACCGATAATGGGATTGATATTCATAAGTGTTGCCCCTAAAGCAAGCTTAGGGTTGGCAGTAAGATCAGCTGCTCGAGCAAATAAGCCCATAGAGCCGGTCCAAATGCTTAATGGTAAAATTAATATTGCTGCCAAAACAGGGGCTAGGCGGGCAACTTTCCAGTTACGAGCACCAAAAGAGAAGTTGATAGTAGCCTGTGCTGCCGGAATACCTAGAACGCCTCCCAGGAAATAACCCAAAATTGCCATAGCTCCTAAACTGTATGGACTCATTAGATGCTCAGCATTTAATCCTGCTGAAGTCAAAGCATTTGCCAGACCGGCAAATCCACTGATTCCTCCGGAAGTAGCCAATAAGGGTATCTCGTGTTTCATTACCCACCAAAAAGCCAGAGGTATGCCAGTTCCTATGGTTATCATAAAGGCTACACTAGTAAAGGCAACAGACCACATCCCTGCTGCCAAAAGATAGATGGTCATACCTATACCACAAATAAGGGCACTCCATCTTAAATCAAAGCCAGTTACACTTGCTACTAGAGAACCCATTGCAGTCATCTGGATTACAGTAAAAAGCCAATAAGCAAAGACATTTAAAACTGATGCTGCTTTCCAGGTCTTAATGTCATAGAGAAAATACAAATACTCAGGCACTGTAATCACATTATATTTTCGATAATAATGGGCAAATCCAAGGCCGAAAAATATCAAACCACAAGCAGAGGCAATATGGTACCATATTACTCCCATACCCTGATTAAACGCTACTTCAGCAGTTCCGATGGTACCTAGCCCTCCCATATATTCAGCAGCTATAGAAACAGATACATACATCATGCCTAAGTTTCTACCGGCAACCAGGAGATCATCAGAACCTTTCACTTTTTTCATCGCTAATATTCCCAAGAATATTATGAATATAAAATAAGCAATTAATATAATAATTTGTGTAGGAATTATCATTTATTATTCAACCTCTCTTTTTATATGCTTATTATTGTTAAAAAAATACCAAGAA
>CAZAJW010000335.1:0-3599 GCA_964485485.1 uncultured Atribacterota bacterium
TCTTTTATAGATATTGGCTTATCATAAACTAATTATATTAATTATGCAAATATTAGATTTATAAAGAAATAAAGGGGTCAAATCTTTGTTATTGACAGATAGATATAAACAGTGGGTATATCCCTTCGTTTTAAGGTAATTTTTAGAGAAAAAATAAGGGTCTATAATTAAAAAATAAAACACAGACAACTTGATAAAAGTATAATATGTTCAATCAAGATAGCCAAATAACTTCTTTTATGTCAGAATAGAACAGGATAAAGATAGATAGCTAATAGATAAGCAGATAAAAATTTGTTTTTTAAAGTGAGACTGTTTTGATCAATATTAATAAAAAGCAAAATAAAAATAAAGTCGCAGTTTCCTGGAGTGGTGGCAAAGATAGCTGCTTAGCCCTTTACAAGGCAATGGAGGCAGGTTACCAGGTAAATTTTCTTTTAAATTTAATTTCCCAAAAATATCAAAGATGTTGTTTTCATGGTATTGAGAAAGAACTCATTGGTTTACAAGCCCAGCTGATTGGTATTCCTCTATTTCAAAAAGAGGTTAGTGATGATATGGGACTATATGAACAGGAATTCAAAGAGGCGGTAACATACTTAAAGACAAGGGGGGCCAAAGGTATGGTTTTTGGAGATATCTATTTAACAGAGCATAAAAACTGGGTGGAAAGAGTATGCCGGGAATTAGAAATAAGAGCAACAGAACCACTCTGGCAAAAAACTCCTGAGAGAGTCATGGAAGAATTCATCAATTTGGGTTTTAAAGCAGTAGTCGTAAGTGCACAGACAGAATTATTCAGTAAAGATATTATTGGTCGGGTAGTTGATCAAAAACTTTTAGAGGAGCTTAAAGAAAAAGATATTTGCCCCTGTGGTGAAAATGGTGAGTTTCACACCTTTGTTATTGGCGGCCCTATTTTTAAAAAAGGAGAAATAGCAATTACACAAAGCCAGGTGATTCTTAGAAAAGGTTTTTGGCAACATTGGTTTTTGGATATTCAGAATTATCAGACAATTCCCAAAAATGGAACTTACGAGAAAGTAAATATATTAGAGAGTAGATGATATAAAATTTTGTTAGGTGATAATCAATGTAAAAGATATAGATGAATCATTGCATTTTTATCAGAAGATTATTGGACTTAACATTAAAAGAAGATTCATATCCGTCTATTTAAGGACAATCTTTAAATTCAATTCATTATGTGTTTGACCCGAATTGAGAAAATACAGTTTGTTAAAAATTGGTAGAGTACAAGCTTTTATTATTACTGGAAATAATCTATTTTGAAATAGTTTGAGATAAAGAAGGTATGCCTGTACCAACCAAAGATGTAGTGAAGAATATTCAAGACAACAAAAACATACGGTAGATAATAACATAACTCTTATTGTTTGGTATTTGATATAATTATTTTAGCTTTAATCAATTACTATAATTACTGGATTTTAATAGTAAGAATAAACTTCTTGAAGGAATATTTAAAAAAATACATGAAAATAGAAAAGGGATTTGACAAAAATCTGAGATGACTAAAAATTATTTGATTACTATGGAGAGATGACAGCAAAACATATTATTCTGGTAATCAGAATGATTTCCTTTGGGAATTTATGTGATAACACATGGGAAGCTGTAATAAGCAGATTGAAAGGTGACCCGGTACCTAGCAGCAATATTTTATTTTCTGTTTATTTTTTTTAATCATGGTTCCAGCAATGCTTATAATCAAAAAAGATAGAAAATGACTAGATTATCATGCTTCTATCTTCAATCTATAGTTGATATATCCGCTTAGTATAATGAGAGTTGCTCCAATGATACTTAAATTATCGGGGAATTCTTGAAAAAATATCAAACCAAAGATACTTGCAAAAACAATTTGAGAATAAGTATACAAGGATAATACACTTGCTTCAGATAATTGAAATGCTTTTGTTAAAGTTATCCAGGCAATTATAGCAACTAGTCCTATTGAAATTAATATAAAGAATTCTGATAAACTGGGTGGCTGATAACTCTTTTGTAAGAATAAAATAATTAAACTTACTATACCCGAAATATAAGAAATTGCATTTGTAATAACTAAATAGTGGTCAGATAGTCTTAGATACCTCATATTCATATGAGATAGAGAAATGAGGATAGCAGCAATAAGCGCAACAATAGAGGGAAGTAATTCATTTTGAAAGCCCGGTTTAATTACCAGTAATCCACCAAAAAAAGCCAAAAGTAGAATTGGAATCCTTTTGAAATAGAGTTTTTCTTTTAAGAATATTCCTGAAAGAAAGAATACTATAAAAGGACTTAATCTGTGAATAGTTGTTGCATCAGCTAAAAGCATTACAGTAAAAGTGTAAAATTTTGTTAACTGAGCAAATAAACTAATAAAACCATTAATCATTAAAAAGCGCTTATTGTTTCCAAAGATTGGAATTTTCATTTTCATCAATATTATTGGCATGATGATCATGCTTGGTAGATTTTGAAAGAACATTATTTCCATCAAGGGTAGGTGTCCTACTTTTTTAACCAGCATGGACATTAATGCTAAGCAGAATGAAGAGATAGTGATAAATAATATGCCTAAACTTATATTGTCTCTATTGTGAGCATTCATCCGAAACTCTTTCTTGAACCTTTTGTAAGATATTTTGTAAGATATAAAGCAATATTTTCAAATGACTTTATATAATCGTTAAAAAGTATTATATCATAATATTTTAAAGCATTTTATCCTATAAACTGTTTTAGAGGAAAGATATGCGGTGAGGTTTCGCAAGTTCGTATTATATAAAAATAAGTATTGCGTCATGCGCATCGCGGAAAATACATTTAAAGAAAGATATGAAGAATAAAAGCTGTTTTTAGTTAAAGTTAAAGAAAATACTTTGGAAAGAATATTAAATTGTTAAAGATTTTTTAGATACTAAAATATTTGTCTAAAAAAGGAGTGTATGAAATGTTGTTAAATAATTAATGAGAAGAAATAATTGAAAAAATTATCTTGATAAATGTATAAAAAATAAGATAACCAATAAAAAAGATTGATAATAAGATATTATTGTTCTATTATTTATTAAACAATTGAAATAAAAAGGAGAAGATAATGTCATTAATCAAAAGCGAAGAATTATTTTCAAGATTGGCTAAACAGAGCAAGGCTTCATCGATTAGAGAGATTCTAAAAATTATTCAAAGTTCCGATGTAATATCATTAGCCGGTGGAATGCCTGATCCAAAAACATTTCCTGTTGAGGAAATAAAAGAGATATGTGCACAAATTTTAACCAGGGATAGTGCCCGTGCGTTACAATATAGTAGCACAGAAGGCTTATTGAAATTAAGAGAATTTTTATTTCAGTGGTTGAAGATGGATGACAAAAAATATACAACAGATAATATGATTATAACTTCCGGTTCACAGCAGGGGTTAGATTTGGTGAGCAAGGCATTATTGGATCCAGGAGATATTGTTATTGTAGAACTGCCGAGTTATTTGGCAGCTCTGAATGTTTTTAGAAGTTATGGAGCAGAAATGATTGGAATTCCCATGGATAACGAGGGCATGCAGATGGAATTTTTGGAAGATACCC
>CAZAJW010000336.1:0-2101 GCA_964485485.1 uncultured Atribacterota bacterium
TTATTTAGGTATACTGGATGATTATAGAATCAGTATTCCGTTTGAAAAGTTAAAAAATGCTAAAACAAAAATTGCCATAGCTTTTGGTATTGAGAAAGCACAGGCAATTATTGCAGCTATCAAGGCAAATGTAATCGATCTTTTAGTGACTGATTCAATCACTGTAAATAAAATAAAGACAATATTGTAAACTGCAATCATAATATGATTAAATTATCGGGTATATGATTATTTACTTTAGATAAGGCTTAGTAGAGGTTATAGTGTCTATACTAGAAAACAAAGAAGGGCAACCATGCTACACAATTTATAATGAATTTATTAAGGTCTACATTACTATCCAGGGTGGACATCTTACAGCTGTTTTTAACCACAATGGAAAGGACATTGATCCTTTTTTTTACGCCCCATGGAGTGCAGAAGCTAAACAGGAAAATGTAGACTGGATTTTACATGTATTAAGAGGTGACCCATTCTGTTTCCCCTTTGGCTCTGGGAAAGATATATATCAAGGGAAGAAATATCCTCATCATGGTAAAACTGCCAATGATCTGTGGGATTTTATAGCACTGGAAAATCAAGGCAATAAGAAAAAACTAAAATTATCCATGAGATTAGATGATAATGAAGGGGAAGTTGAAAAATTAATAACTCTTTCAGATAACAGTCCACTGGTCTATGATCAGCATATTATAAAAAACTTTTTTGGGGAAACATCTCTTGGTCATCATCACACATTCCATTTACCTTATCATGAAAATTCAGCAATTATAGATTTTTCAGAACCAATTGCTGGTTTTTCAACTCCCATCCCTGCCTACCATCCCAGAGAAGGAGAGGGGATTGAAACCGGTTACTCTTGGATTCGACATAATCAGGAGATAAATGATTTTAAAAAAATACAATGTATTGACGGTTCTTTCATGGATTTTTCGCGATTCCCTATATCAAAAGGGTATGCCGAGATCATTCTTTTTATTAGTAATCCCAAATTAGATTTTTGTTATTCAGCCATTTCTGTTCCTGAGAAAGGTTTTTGTTATTTTCAATTAAAAGATCCAGGAATACTTTCTTCTACCATGTTCTGGATTTCTAATGGAGGACAATACAATTTTCCTTCTCAAGAAAGCATTGATTCTGTACTTGCTTTAGAAGAAGTAACCGGTTATTTCCATTTTGGTAGAAAAAAAAGTGTAGCTAATAATCCTCTAAACGAAAGAGGTTACAAAACTTGTATTTCTATTGATGACCTATTAAAGGTAAATATGATTTATGGCGTTTTCCCAATAAGTAAAGAATTTAAAGGAATTAAGAATATTATAAAAAAAGATAACCAAACAATTCAGGTAATTGGGAAACAAGGCGAGAAGATTGATATCCCCTGCTTTATTGGTTTTTTGCATCAGGGATATTTTAACTAAAGAGATCGAAAGTTTTAGGGAGGTGATACATGAACCAGCATTCGGCGTCTAAGCAATTTTTTTGTTAGAAATTTGAATATAATCAAAATAAAATTAATAGAATATAAGAAGAAAAATAAGGAGAAAGAAATGTATAAGAAAACAAAAAATATTTTTATAGTAGCAGTAGTATTATTTCTTGTAGCTTTAATGAGTCTAAATGTTTATGCTAAAACAACCATTGGTGTGAGCTTGTTAACCAGAGAGCATGTGTATTATAATTTCCTTGAACAGTATTTTACAGAAGAAGCTGAAAAATTAGATGTTGATTTAATAATTACGGATGGTAATTTTGACAGTAATCTTCAGATGAACCAGGTCCAGAATTTTATTGTAGAAGGCGTTGATGCAATTTTATTGTCTCCCGCTTCTATTTCAGGTGCTGAAGGTTCTTATAAATTAGCCAAAGAAGCCGGCATTCCACTGTTGACTTTTGATGCCTCTGCTCCAGGAGATTTTGTAGCTCATGTCGGTACTGATAACTATGCTGGTGGGAAAATAGCCGGAGAATATATGGCAGAAAATATTTTAGAGAACAAAGAAGGAAACGTAGTAATTGTTACTTATTCTGAAATCGAAGCATGTGTTCTTAGAGAAGAAGGATTTGTGGAAGTAATCAATGAATATCCCAACATTAAAGT
>CAZAJW010000337.1:0-17294 GCA_964485485.1 uncultured Atribacterota bacterium
TAAAAGAAATTGGTAATGATATGTTATCTTTAAAACAAGACATAACAGAAAAAGTTACATTAAAGGAAAGTTTAAGAGATAAAATTGAACATTTTACAGCTGAGATAAATGACTTAAAAGAAGAAATTACCCATTTTCAGGGAATAGAAGAATCTTATCAAAATACTTTTAACCAGTTAAAGTCTAATATGGAATTATTAGAAAAACAATTTGAAGAAAAAGGCTTGGAGATTGAACAGTCTGAATATGATGAATTAGTTGATCAACTAAGCTTATATCAAAATCAAATAGAAGAACTAAAGAAAGATATGGCTATTGCCAGAGAGAAGGAAGATACTGTTTTGGCTAAACAATTTACCGAGATGCAGCAAGAGATAGAAATTTTAGAGCAGGTACTTGTGGAGAAAGAGAATAAATGGAATAGGCAAAATCAAGAAAATAAAGAACTAATTTCTTCCCTAAAAAATCAACTGGCAGATTATCAGGAAGAAATTGAAGTGGTTAAAGTAGATAGTAGTTTGTTGAAGGAGGAAGTGGCTGCTCAGGTTGAGTTACAGCAGGAAAGAATTGCAAGGATTAAAGATAGGGAAGAACAAATCTTAGAACTAACATTTCAGATAGAGGAATATGCAAAAAAAATAGCAGAATATGAGAAAAGGGTTAACCAATTAAGGGTGAAATTACAACAGCAGGAAAATATTACTTATCAAGAACAACAAGGAATTATGGATAATTTAATTTCTTTGGCAGCAGAAAGAGATAAAATCCAGGATAACATTAACCAATATCATGCTCAGATTAACAAGCTACAGTCCGAGATTGTCGAATTGAAAGATAAAATTGCACTTATGGAAAAAGAAGAAGATAGGCAATTCTATGAAGTAAGAAGCGGTGATTGTTTGTGGACGATAGCCAGGGATAGGTATAGCGAAGGTATTGCCTGGACAAAAATATTTAAAGCAAATCAGGGGCTAATTGAAAATCCTGATCTTATATATCCATATCAACAGATCATTCTTCCAGAATAGTAGGTTAAATAAATTCATAAATCGGTATGGTTTTAGCTTATTAGCTTAACGAATTGATATTTTAAACCATACCGATTTCTTTATTCTCCACATATCCGATCAATCTCTTGTTGGTATTTTTCATGTATAACAAATCTTCTTAATTTTAGACTCTCGGTCATTTCATTCTTTTCATGGGTAAATTCTTCAGAAAGAAGAGCAATGCCAATTACGGTTTCAAAGGGCTGAAATCCATTATCTCTGGATATTAAGCGTTTTTGTTCTTTTTGAAAAAGAGATATAATTTCATTTTTAGAAATTAAATCTCTTTTAGTTTGGTAAGTAATATTATTCTTTTGGGAATATTCTTTTAATGCTTCAAAATCTGGAACAATTAAGGCACCCAGCCTGGGTTTGTCCTGTCCAACTACAATAACCATGTTAATATATTGACTTTCCTTTAATTTATCTTCCAGAGGCTGAGGCTCTACATTTTCTCCACCCCTTAAGACAATGGTATCTTTAATTCTTCCGATTATTTTTAGATATTTACCATTATAGGTTTTTTTACCCAAATCTCCAGTATTGAACCATCCATTTTTGAGCACCTGGGCGGTCCTTTTCTTATTTTTATAATAGCCCTTCATAACCAGGTCGCCCTTTACCATAACTATACCTGCTTGACCATGAGGCATAATGACATTATCTTTTTCTTTATCTACAATATTTACAGTTGTTTTTGGAATTGTTGCACCTACTGTAAATATAATAGGTTTTTTTTGAGATCTACCTGCAATAACAGGAGAAGTTTCGGTTAGGCCATATCCTTCTAAAACACAGACATCAACTGCATCTAGAAAAATATCAATATCCTCTTGTAATGCCCCACCACCGCTTATAGCAAACTTGACCTTACCTCCAAGCATTTCCCTGATTTTCTTAAAGATCAGCTTATTTACTAATCCGTATTGCAGGGAAAGATTGCTTATAGTCTTTTTTGCTTCTTTTATTTCCAGTGGAGAGTATTGGTCACGGTCAAAAAGGGGTAAACTATTATCCAGCATTCTTTTGGCATATTTGTATTTTTTGGCAATATCCAATCCCTTAAAGAAAATCCATTGTTGAAACTTTCCTCCATTTTTTATTTTAAACATGATGCCTTTATATAAGCTGTTCCATATACGCGGAACAGTGCACAAGACTGTAGGTTTTTCTAAAAGAAGGTCTGGTAATAATATTTGTTTGAAGGGTTTACTGTAGGCCGTAGAGGCACCAAAGCTAATAGAACAGTATTCAACTGTTCTTTCGTAGATATGCCATGAAGGCAGAACTGAAAGAAAACGATCTCTTTCATGGAGGTCACCAACCGCTTTAGGTAAATTATTAACATTATGCATAACATTCCGATGGGTTAACATAACTCCCTTAGGATCTGATGTAGTGCCCGATGTATAGATAATAGTTATCAGATCATCTGGTTGAGCTTTTTTAGCTATATCGACGAAACGATGGTCACCTTTTTCTATCAATTGTTTTCCCAGATTGTAGATCTTGGTAAAAGAATGAATAGTCGGAAGATTTTCTATTTGTCCTTGCTTGATTATTCGTGTTTTTGCTGAAATTCTCTCTTGCAATTCTGGGGTGTTTTTTAGGCTCAGTTTTATGGCTAACTCTTCTCCTTGATTTTTTATATATTCTTCTAAAAAAAACTTAGCATTTTCTGACAAAAGTAGATAACCGGAATTATTGGTGATAATTGAACATATTTTTTGATAGAATATTTTATCAATTTTTCCATTGTTTTGAAAAGGAATTGATTTAGCCCATTCAGGGGTTTCTTCTGAATCGGAAAATACTATAACCTGGTCGAGAAGAATTAGTGTTTTAATATTGGAAAGCCGGGAGGAGACTTTTAAAAATTCTGTTAATACTTTTTCTCCTTCTAAAATGCTTGCAATAGAATCGGAGTGCTCTAATTTAAAGGCAACATCTCTGGCATAACTATTGCCACTGGCAGGAACATCTACGGCACCTATGCCGATTATAGCCAGATCACTGAGAATCCATTCCAGACGGTTTTCTGATATTAGTCCGATATGATTACCTTTTATAAAGCCCAATTCCAGCAATCCTGTTCCAAAAATTTTGACTTTTTGATAAAGTTCCTGGTAGTTAATTGGCACGAATTGTTTGTGTTTTTTTACTTTAAAGGCAGGTCTTTCTTTAAACTTATCAGCACTTTGAACCAGCATCTCATTTAGAGTTTTAAGTGTCATTAGAAACCTCCTGAATTTACAGAAATTGTGGTATTAATTATTGCTATTATTAGTACTAGATAATAATAGCAAGTATATATTTTAAAACAGGAAAAGTCAATATATAGTTAAAGTATTGTAATCAAAGATTATACTAACAACTAGTTTGTTAAAAATTTTGTTCAAAATAATGATATTTTTATTATAGCTTAACTTGTTCTAACAATATAGTCGAGTGTGCCTAATATTATTGAATATTTCCCTACGATTAGGGAAAGAAGAGTACAGGATTGAGCAAATATCGCACCCGCATAGCGGGTGGTTTGAAGAACCTCTAAAAGAGGTTTAACTTTTTTAGCTCTTTTTCTTTCGATTTTTTATTTAATCTTTAGCTATAATATTTTTTAAGCAATTTACTTCCCACTTTGGACTTCAGGTGAAAAATTGTCATCTAGCTTATTTTAATCTTTTTATGGTAAAACCAAATTATTTAACCATTACCACCTTATTAGAAGGTGGTAATGGTTAAATAAAAAATTTGTAAAACGATATTTTTTGAATAAATACATTTGTCAAGACTGTCAAAAAAGGGTAAAATATATTTTAAAGTATTGGGATTATAAAGAAATTTTAATTATTTACCTTGTAGCATACCAATAAATATCATGATATAATCAGAATGTATGATTATAATAAACAGATATAAATATTATGGTATCATATATATAATAGAAAAACGGATTTTAAAAAATTATTGAACAAATTATTATTTGTAAAACAGGGCATAGAACAGTAAAAATAGCATATGTAATTATTTTAAGTGTCCTGCTCCTGCTGGTTTGATATTTTGAGCTATGGTTTTTATGTTTAGGGAGGTAACAAGCTTGCGGATTTTTTCAATAGCCAATCAAAAAGGTGGTGTAGCCAAAACCACTACATCAATTAATTTGGGAACTTGCTTAAGTGAATATGGCAAAAAAGTACTTCTTATCGATATGGATCCACAGGCACATACTACAATTGGTCTGGGAATTGAACCCAATGAACTTGATAAAACAATGCTTAATGTGTTAGAGCCGAGTCGTTCTCCCAACAAACTAGAATTGGATGATGTTTTAATTCAATTAAAAGAAATGGGTAATGGTAACCTATATGTTGCTCCAACTAACATTGATTTTGCCAGTGCAGAGTACAAATTGATTGACCAAATTGGAAGAGAAGATTTTCTAAACATTGGAATACAGAATAGCAAAAATAATTTTGACTATGTAATAATTGATTGCCCCCCTTCTTTAGGGATATTAACAATTAATGCATTAAAGGCTTCCCATGAGGTCATTATTCCCATCCAACCACATTATTTTGCACTGCGTGGCATTGAAGAGTTTATGGAAACTATTAAAATTGTTCATCAAAATTTGCATCATCCTCTGGAAATATATGTTCTAGTTACCATTGCTGATATCAGAAGCAATATTTCGAAAGAAGTGATTGAAGAAACAAGAGATTTCTTCAAAGAAAGAGTTTTTAGAACCATTATTAGAAAAAACATCACACTGGTGGAATCTACTAGCCAGGGTATTCCTATTATTTATTATAATCCCAAATCACATGGGGCAGAAGATTATTCAGAACTTGCCAAAGAGGTGATTTCCTTTGAAAAATAAAAAATTAGCTCGTGGCTTTACTAAAATTATGGATTATAAACAGGAATTAATCAGAGATACCTCTCAGGGTATAAAAAAAGAACAAGAAGAGCAAAACCCTGTTAACGGAAATGGTAATCTGATTAATCGCAATAATATTAGGGAAGAAGTGCCTAAAGAAGGACGGAAAATAGAGCAATTTGTTAACATTAAGGTTATTGGTATTGGCGGAAGCGGTAATAATGCTATTGAAGAAATGGCTAATCACCGTATCAATGGTTTAAAATTGATTGCTCTTAATACTGATTTACAAGCACTTTCATTATCTCAAGCTAGTGAAAAGATACAAGTTGGTAAATTAACTACCCGTGGGTTAGGTGCTGGCGGTGACCCGGAAATCGGGAAAAAGGCGGCTGAAGAAGACAGAAATATGATTTCCAAAGTTTTGGAAGATGCAGATATTGTCTTTATCACTGCAGGTATGGGTGGAGGAACCGGAAGTGGTGCTGCACCTGTTGTTGCGGAGATTGCCAAAAGAGAAGGCGCGCTTACTATCGGAGTGGTGACCCGTCCTTTTACCTTTGAAGGGAAAAAGCGCATAGTCCAGGCTGAAAAGGGTATTGAAGAACTAAAGAAACAAGTTGATGCTTTAATTACCATATCTAATGACCGGTTACTGAGCATGATAAGTAAGGATACTTCAGTAAAAGAAGCTTTTGAAATAACCGATAGAGTACTAAGGCAATCAGTACAAGCTATAGCTGATTTAATAACTATTCCCGGATTAATTAATCTTGATTTGGCTGATGTTAGAGCGGTTATTAAAGATGCCGGATTTGCCTTGGTTGGAATTGGTGTGGGCAGAGGTAACAACAAAGGCACAACTGCTGCCGAGGCAGCAATTTCAAGTCCTTTATTAGAGGTTTCAATAAAAGGTTCTAGCTCATTATTGGTTAATGTAACTGGCGGATTAGATATGAGCCTGTATGAAATTAATGAAATTGTTGATCTTGTCTCCAAAGCTGCCGGAAATGAAGCTAATATTGTTTTTGGTGCCATTATTTCAGAAAGTATGCAGGATGAAATTAGGGTAACTGTAATTGCAACAAAGTGCGAAAAATTTATGTCTGATTATCCTGAAAAAATTGAAACAGTTAAAGAAAAAATAGAAAAAGAGTCTGATAAAGGGGAAATTAAAAAGGAAAAATTAGACCATTATAGTGCAGATAAGAAAAATGATATTCCAGCAAGAGATACAAATTATAGCCATGAGAAACCGGCTGATACGGATGAGCCTAATCTTACCACTAACAGTAATTATAAAAACAAAGAAGATCTGGATATACCAACATTTTTAAGAAAGAGAAATAAAAGGTTTTAGTACAATATATATTTTGGGTAAAAAGCAACTCTTTTAACGGAAATTTGATTTAATGGAGAAAAAGGAAAAACAACAATTTTCATTTTCTACTTATGAAGCCTACAAAAAGATTAAAAAAAATGACCCGCTTAAAATTGTCTATGAGTCAATTGATTGGTCTTTTATTGACTCCATGGTTAAAGGCCGTTATTATCACAAAAAAGAATTAGTTTATAGCCCTGTTTCATTATTTAAAGCACAACTATTAGTATATCTGGGTGAAGTAAAGTCAAATCGGGATTTAGCTGAAAAGTTACGTTTTAATACCAAGTATTGTGTATTGTGTGGATTCCATCATTTTCTCAAAACACCTGCTCATTCTACTTTTTCTGCTTTTAAAAAAAAGATTGGTAATGACCTATTCCACAAAGTCATGCAGCGTATTGTGGCTCAAAGTGTTCCAATAATAATAAAAAAGTTTCCTGATGTTTCAACAAAATACCTGCATATTGCGGTTTATTCAAAAGAGGGGAAATGGATTAATTGTAATTGTAAAGGGAAATGTAAATTTGAGAATACTATAATTGCTAATCATGATAGCATAAGCAAAAAAAATTATGTTTCATCAGGCTATAGGATAAAATTATTGATAGATAAAATTACCTGCAAACCCTTTGCTGCAGAATTAATACCAAAGTAAACATAAAATAACTTTGTTAAAATTGATTTATAGGAGGACATATGCCGGAATTAATTTCAGTGGAAACAGCAAAAATATTAGCCAAAAAAGATATTGCACAACTTATTGATCACACAGCTTTACGTCCGGATACTACAGGGATTCAAATGGAAGTTCTTTGCGAGGAAGCTCGAGAATATCATTTTTACTCTGTTTGTATTAACTCTTCTTTTATACCTTTAGCGAAAACTTTTCTAGTCAATTCGGGAGTTAAAATATGTACTGTTGTTGGTTTCCCACTAGGTGCAAGTTTATCTAAGGTTAAAGCTTATGAGGCAAGAGAGGCAGCAAAAGAGGGCGCAGATGAGATTGATATGGTAATTAATATTTCTGCATTAAAGGACAATAATTACCGTAAAGTTAAAGAAGACATTGAAGAGGTAGTGAGGTCAGTAAAGGGATTGATTTGTAAGGTTATTTTAGAAACGGTATTGTTAACTGACCAGGAAAAAGAAATTGGCTGTCGGATAGCAGTTGAAGCGGGAGCTCATTTTGTAAAAACTTCCACAGGTTTTGAAAGTGGCGGTGCCACTGTAGAAGATGTTAGATTAATGCGAAGAATTGTTGGAAATCATATAGGCATCAAAGCTGCCGGAGGTATCAGGGATTATGAAACTACTTTAAAAATGGTAGAGGCAGGTGCAACTCGTATCGGCGCAAGCAAGGGAGTGGAAATAGTCAAAGGAAGTCATTCTTAGTACTCTTAAATTATTTTTTAAAAAAAGAAGGAATAGTTTTATGCGTTTATTATCGTGGAATGTAAATGGTTTGAGGGCAGTATATAGGAAAAATTTTTTAGAATGGTTTGATTCAGAACAGGCAGATATTTACTGTATTCAGGAGACAAAATCTCATTTGGATCAACTGCCCAAAAAACTTATTGAGAGACCTGATTACAGTGGATATTTTGCACAATCTGAGCGAAAAGGGTACAGCGGGGTGGCGCTTTGGAGTAAAGTTAAACCTGAGAAAGTATCTTATGAATTGGGATTGCCAAGATTTGACAAAGAAGGTAGATTGATTAAAGCGGAATACGAAAATTTTATTTTATTCAATGTGTATTTTCCGAATGGCAAGGCTTCCAAGGAGAGATTGCAGTATAAGATGGATTATTATGAAACATTTTTAAAGAGAATGGCCGATTTACTTCGAGAGGGCAAAAAAATAGTTATTTGCGGAGATGTCAATACTGCTCATCAGGAGATTGATCTGGCCAGGCCTAAAGAAAATGAGAAAATATCCGGTTTTCTTCCCATTGAGCGAGAATGGATTGATCGTTTAATTGAACTTGGTTTTATTGATACATTCCGGTATTTTCATCCGGAACCGGGGCAGTATAGTTGGTGGGATTATAAAACCAGGGCAAGAGAACGGAATGTTGGATGGAGAATTGATTATTTTTTTATTAGCAATAACTTGAAAGAAAATCTAAAGTCAGCTTTTATTCAATCAGAGGTTACTGGTTCAGACCACTGTCCTATTGGTATTGACCTGATTTTTTAAAGCAAGGATATGGTTATGATTAAATTTCTTCATTTTGCGGATATCCACCTGGGAGTAGAAAACTATGGGCGTTTTGATAGTGAGACCGGTCTTCACTCACGTTTAAATGATTTTATAAAGTCCTTAACTACGGCTATTGATATTGCTATTGAGGAGAAAGTTGATTTTGCCCTTTTTTGCGGTGATGCCTATAAAAATAATAGTCCCAGTCCAACCCATCAAAGGGAATTTGCCAGACAAATTTACCGTTTGAGTAAAGTTGGTATATCTACTGTCTTGATTAATGGTAATCATGATAACCCCTTAACTTATGGTAGAGCCAGTTCTTTGGATATTTTTCAGACATTGAATATTCCCAATATCCATGTTGTTATTGAACCTGGCCTTATTAATTTGCAAACTGTTAAAGGACCTATCCAGGTCATTGGTATTCCCTGGCCTACCAGAAATCAGTATCTTGAAAAAGATGAGTATAGAAATGATGATGCGAATATAATTAATAAAAAAATAAAAAAACGTCTTATGAAAACTATAACAAAACTGATAGCTGAACTGGATTTACGATATCCAAAAATACTGGCTGCTCATCTGACAGTTGCTGAAGCTTTATTCTCAGGTTCTGAAAATTATGCTGTAATAGGAAATGACCCTGTTATCCCGGTTCAATTTTTTATCGATTCTCCCCTTGATTACATTGCTCTTGGGCATATTCACCGATATCAGAATTTAAATTTTTCCGGAAAATTACCTGTTGTTTATTCAGGTAGTATGGAGAGAATTAATTTTGGAGAAGAAAAAGAAGACAAGGGTTTTTGTATAGGAAGAATTGATGAGAGAGGAAAAGTTGAATATGAGTTTATTCCACTTCCAACTCGTAAGCTGCTTACCATTGAAGTAAAAATAAGTGGAACAGATAATCCAACAGATAGGTTTATTGCAGAGATTGAAAAATATGATCTGAAAGATGCTATTATCCGTATACATTATGAGATAACTGAGGAGCAGGAAGAGAAAATTGACTTTAGAAAAATAAACGAAGCATTAAGAGAAGCTTTTATAGTTACCGGAATTACCAGAAATGTTCAAAGAAAATCAATTACCAGAAGAAGTTCACTTTCCGAGGAAATGGATATATTTTCTGCTCTATCAGAATATGTGAAATTACATGATTGGCAATCCTGGGAAAAGGAATTAAAAGAATATACTCATAATCTCCAACAAGAATTGAAGGATACAGATGAATCACCTGGAGGCTATGAAATATGATACCCGTCAAATTACAGATGTTTAACTTCCTAAGTTACGGAGAAGAAGTTCCTCCTCTTGATTTTACTCAATTCAGCATTGCCTGTCTTTCCGGCAAAAACGGTCAGGGGAAATCAGCTTTGCTGGATGCATTAACCTGGGCTATTTGGGGTGAGGGAAGAAAAGCCAGCCAGGATAGAAAAGCAGACAGCGGATTGCTTAAAATAGGTGAAAACCAAATGTGGGTTGATTTGACTATTGACCTGGAAGGTGAACGTTATCGAATTATCAGAAAATTTTCCAAGTTAAAAAATAAAAATCATTCCGAATTAGAATTACAGGTTTTTGAGGAAAAAAAATCAGCTTTTATTTCCCTATCTTCTCCCTCTATTCGACAAACCCAGCAAAGAATTAACCGATTGCTAAGAATGGATTATGATACATTTATTAATTCTGCTTTTATCTTACAGGGAAGAGTCGATGAATTTACTCGGAAAAGTGCCCGAGAGCGAAAACAAATTTTATCGGAGGTACTTGGTCTCTCTCATTATGAAGCACTTTCGATATTGTCGCGACAGCATTTACGGGAAATGGAAGGGAAGTTATTAACTTTAAAAAACAGATTAGAACAGATCAATCAGGAAATTGCTCAAAAGGATACACTTGAAGATGAGATTCAGTCATTACTGGAGAATGAGAGAAATAATAAACTAAAAATTAAACAAATAAGAGAAAATTTACAGAAATTAGAGAAAAAAAAGAACAAATTGCAATATGAACAGGAAAGAGAAAAAGAGCTGGCAACCCGTATAGATTCAGATGGAAAAGAATTACAGATATATCTAAGAAGAAAAAAGACAATTGAGCAAAGTATCAAGGATTATCAATCAATCTTGTCCCGTGAAAAACAGATTTTAGCTGATTATGATAAATATCAATATTTATATAATGAGAATCAACGTATGATAAGTTTAATACAGAAATACCGGGAGTTGGACAAGGTCAAAAGAGAGTTGGAAGCACAAATTGAAAAAGCAAAGAACAGTCTTCTAGTTCAGTTAGAACAGAAGAAAAAACAATATCACGAACTACAGGAAAAGGTAAGTTCTTTACCAAATCAGCAAAAAGAAATACAAAAATTAAAATCAGAAATAGAACGATTTGATATATTAATTAAAAGGCAAGAGCGTATACAGCAAGAAGGCAATCAGCTTAATGTAAAAATTGAAAGCAAAAATAATCAAGTAAAAAGGCTCAGGGATGAAATTAAAAAGAATCAGGAAAAAATTGACTTACTAAGTCAGAGGAAACAGGGTAATTGTCCATTATGTCAATCTCCTTTGGATGAGCAAAAACTAAAAATAATCAAGCGGAATACAGAGAAAGAGATTGCCCTGAAGAATTATGAAATAAATAATCTATTAGAAGAAGTTACACAATTATCAAATAAAAAAAATATACTGCAGCAGGAATGGAAGCAAAATCGTAATAAGATAAAACAGAAAGAAGAAATTCAAAATAAACTAACTACTTGCTCCTTTTTGCTTAAAGAGGGGCAAAAAGCAAAAGAACAATTATTAAAATTGATGCAGGAAGTTAAAAATCATGAAGAGCAAATTAGTCAGAAACTATTTGCCCGGAATGAAAGGAATCAGTTAACTGAAATTGAGAAAGAAATTCAGAAGCAAGAATATGATGATAAGAGATATATGAAAATTAACAGGGAATTAGAACATTTTAAAGAAATACCTTTACAGAAAGAGAAATTATCCGAAGCAAAAATAACTATGATTAATTTGGAAAAGGATTATGCAGAAATAAATAATCAATTAGAAGAAAAAAAAACTAAAATAATTAAATTGAAAAAGGAATATCAAGAAATTATTAAAAATTTGGAAGAATTACCCGAGTTGGAGAAAGTATTACAGACTAAACAGGAAATATTTAGTCATTTACAGCAAAAATATAATCAACTTTTCCAAAAAAAAGGAGCATGCCAAGAGAAATTAGCTAAAATAGAAGAGTACCAGAAAGAAAAGCAAAATATCGTGGAACAAAAAGAATCTCAACTGCACAAGAAAGAAATTTATCAAAAACTAAATACTGCTTTTGGAAAAAATGGCATTCAATCTATGATAATTGAGAATGCTATTCCGGAACTGGAAGAAGAGGCCAATGTAATTTTATCGCAACTGTCCAGTGAAAGAACGACAATTAGTCTGGAGTCCTTGAAAGAATTAAAAAGTGGCGATATAAGAGAAACCCTGGATATTAAAATTCATGATGACATGGGTATTAGACCTTATGAGCTTTATAGTGGTGGGGAAACATTTCGTATTGATTTTGCTATCCGAATTGCTCTTTCCAAACTATTGACTTATCGAACCGGAGCTCGCCTGAGGACTCTTGTGATTGATGAAGGTTTTGGAACACAAGACGAGGATGGATTACAAAAATTAATTCAGGCTATTCATGCTATTCAAGATGATTTTGATAAAATTTTGGTGATTACTCATTTATCATTACTCAAGGATGCTTTCCCGGTGAGGATTGAAGTCTGGAAAGATCCTACCTTAGGTTCCCAGTTTGAGCTGATTCATTTATGAGTTTTTAGAAATGATATTATCTTTTTTTAAAAGTGATGCCCGTTGAATAAGGTATTTACCATGTTTTTCACGAATTTTATCTACTGACTGAGTCAGAGCGGTCCATTTTTCTTCTTGGAACTGGTCCTGGTAAAAACTGAGTTGTTTTGGCTGTTTCCCATACTTCAGCGAAGAAAGTTTGATCCCTAACAAACGTATTCCCGGTGGTTTGATGGTAATTAAATTTAATAAATTTCTGGATTCCTGGAAGATAATATCGTCCAAATTGGTAGCCTGTTGGATTGATGCGGATTTTTGCAGGGTTTTAAAATTATGAAAACGAACTTTTAAGGTAATTGTCTTTCCTGAATATCCCTTTTTCCGGGCAGTATAGCCAATATTCTGGCTGAGCCCCAGAAGAATTTTAATCAATTTATCCTTATTAGAAATATTTTTAGGGAAAGTCATCTCTCGCCCGATTGATTTAACCTCTTCAACAGGACAGACCGGACTATTGTCAATGCCTTGTGCTAATTGTTTTATTTTGCTACCATTTTCTCCCAATATTTCTTGCAGGATAATATCCGGCATCTGGGTTAGCTGTTTTATCGTAAAGATGCCGGAACGATTTAATATCTCAGCTGTCTTCTGTCCGATTCCCCATAATTTAGTGATGGACAGGTCAGCTAAAATTTCTGAAACCTTATCATCGGAAAGGACAAAGAACCCATCCGGTTTACCCAGATTGGTAGCAATTTTAGCCAGGAATTTGTTAGATGCAATTCCTACTGAAACAGGTAAATGAAGCTCTTTGCTGACTCTAGTTTTAATTTTTTGGGCAATCACTTCTGCTGATCCGAATAATGATTTACATCCCGTTACATCCAGGAAAGCTTCATCGATACTTAAAGGTTCAATCAGGGGGGTATATTCACTACATATCCGGAAGAACTCCCGGGAAGCCAGAGCGTAATATCGAATCCGGGCGGGGGTGAATACCGCTTCAGGACACTTCTGTTGTGCTTCCCAGATGGGCATACCGGCATGAATGCCGTATTTTCTGGCCTGATAAGAAGCAGCGCAAACTACTCCCCGGCGGGATAGTTCGCCATTTTCTTTCAATATACCTCCCACAATAAGTGGCTTATTCCGGTATATGGCATTATCTCGTTGTTCTACCGAGGCAAAAAATGCATCCAGGTCTAGATGAATAATAGAACGTTTTTCTTGAGCAGGCATTTATTGACATTCCTTTCTGATGTATGATTATAGCGTATTTATTCTGGAGTTGGAATTAATATTACTTATTTTATCTATAATTATTTTTTCTTCCCTAACTTTGTTGCCCGTGTTGCCTTCAAGTAAAAGCAGCGCATCTTTCACGAGTAAAGAAAAATACCTCTGGAATGTTTTGGGAAAGGTAATAGCCTCAAAGAGACCAGTTTCATCTTCCAATAATAAGAAGGCCATTATTTCTCCATTTTTAGTAAATTGTCTTCTGACCTGAATTAAAAGTCCGGCAATAGCAACATGCTGGCTGGGTCTAAGCTGTTCAATATGGCTGCTTCTAATATAAAGATATCCGGATGATAAATACTCTGGTATTTTCTGTCGATGTATGGAAAGAGGATGGGCACTGACATAAATCCCTAGGATTTCCTTCTCTATCTTTAAAATAGCAGCAGGAGGAAAAGTATAAGCAGGTATGTTTTCTTTAAGTAGTAGATTACTTTCCCCGGTTTTTATTTCGGTTTTTATGAGAGTTGACATTGTTTTTTCTCCTTTTCGGTTTTCTTTAGAATGAGTGGCAATATATTCAACAGTATGGATCTGGGATATACTGTGAAGTCAAAAGCGCCTACTTTAATCAAATTTTCGATAATAGTCCGGGTTATTCTAATAGATTGAGTTCTAGTACAAAAATTATCCAGAGATAGGAAAGGACCGTCTTTGGCTCTTATTTTCAAGATATAATTTATTAGTTTACTGCCCATGCCTTTCACTTTTATGAGTCCTACTCGAATAGCTTTATTTTCTACAGAGAAACCAGCCTGACTTTTGTTAATATCAGGCAGTAAAATTCTGACCTGAAGACGGCGAGCCTCCTGTATATAACGATCCATGTCATAATAGCCCATTCCATAGGTAAGGAGAGCAGCCAGATAATGTTCCGGATAATGCACTTTAAGATAACAGGTTAGATAGGAAAGTAGTGCATAAGAGGTACTGTGTGCTTTATTAAAGCCGTAATAGGCAAATTTGGCAACCAGATTAAATATATTTTCAGCTTCTTCCCGACTAAGGCCCTGTTGTGAAGATTTTTTTAGAAAACGAGTGCGTTGTTCTTCCATAGTAGCCGGTGACCGGGAACTTATAGCCCTGCGAAAAAGGTCAGCTTCTCCCGGGGTTAGTCCAGCGATGGCCGAGACAACCTGCATTACCTGTTCCTGGTATAGAATAACTCCGTAAGTATCTTTTAATATTTCTTTTATACGTTCATGGGGATATTCGATTTTTGCGTATCCACTTTTTCTTTCCAGGTATTGCTTGGTCATGCCGCTGTCCAGGGGACCAGGTCGGTAAAGAGAAAGTGCGGCAACCAAGTCTTCGAGACGAGAAGGTGATAACTGTTTTAATAGAGAAGCCATTCCCGAACTTTCCAATTGAAAAACACCCAGAGTTTTTCCTTTTTTCAGGGCATAAAAAGTAGGCGGATCATCTAAAGGGACTTTTTTTAAATTAACGCTGATTCTATTTTCGTCAAGAATATGCAGAGTTTTTTGGATTACCGTTAAGCTGCGAGAACCCAAAATATCAATTTTTAATAACCCCATGTCTTTAATGCTTTCTTTTTCGTATTGACTGATTATTTCTCCCTCCGGGCTTAGCTCCAGCGGAATGAGCTCGGCTAGCGGTTGATTAGCAATAATCATGGCTGAGGCGTGAACTGAGAGATGGCGTGGTTTCCCCTCCATGAATTGAGCATAAGAAAATAAAGAACGAAGGGGTTCTTTCTGATAAGGAAGCTTCTTTAGCTCAGGCAAATTTTTCAAAGAAGCCCTGACAACTCCCGGTGAAGAGAAGTAGGGCATCATTTTGGCAATCTTGTTTAATTCCTGATAAGAAAATCCCAGCGCTCTGCCGACATCCCGTACGGCAGAGCGGGCAGCATAAGTATTTATAGTACAGACATGAGTTACTTGTTCCCGTCCGAATTTTTTAAAAATATAATCAATAACTTTATCTCTGCCGATTTGCCCGAAATCGATATCAATGTCAGGTAAGTCAATGCGTTGAGGATTTAAAAATCTTTCAAAGAATAACTTGAATTTTAGCGGGTCTACTTCGGTAATATTCAGCAGGTAAGATACTAAACTACCGGCTGCGGATCCTTTTCCCGGCCCGACGGGGATATTGTTCTGTTTGGCAAATTGAACAATATTTCTAACAATCAAGAAATAGCCAGCAAAACCCATCTGGCTAATAATTTGCAATTCATATTTCATCCGGTAAAAAGCCTGGCTGGAAGGGTCCGGATAATATTTTCTTAAGCCTTGCAGGCATAATTTCTCCAGGTATTCCGGAGCCGAATAGGGCTCAGGAGGCTGATAAGAGGGTAGCCTAATTTTGCCTAATTCAAGTTTCAGGTGACATTTCTCGGCAATTTTTTCCGTGTTTTTTATTGCTTCAGGCAAATGAGGGAAAAGCTCTTTCATTTCCCGGCATGATTTCAAATAATACTGATTGTTGGGTAAGGAATTATAGTGAAAGCGTTCCCGGGTACCCTGATTAGCAATGCTGTTAAGCATATTTTGAAAAGGGGCCTGTTTCTTTTCCGGGTAATGAACGTTATTGGTAGCTACCAGGGGAATAGATAATTTTTTACTCAAACCTATAATATATTGATTAATTAATTTTTCTTGTTCTAAGCCATGAAAGGAAATTTCCAGGTAAAAATTTTCGGGGCCAAACAGTTTTTTGTACCAGGAGGCGGCACTTTCTGCTTCCCGGTATTTTTTTCGGGCAATAAGGAGAGGTATCTCTCCCTGCAGGCACCCGGAGAGAATAATAAGTCCTTCAGAGTATTTTGAAATTGTTTCCCGGTCAATAGCAGGTATTTCCATGGGATTGGATAGGTGGGCTTGACTGATTAACTGGCATAGATTACGGTACCCAGTATTATTTTGAGCCAGAAGCACCAGGTGAGATATCCGTTCAGGTAGAAATTTATTTTTGACTCTGATTTCACAACCAATAATTGGCTTGACTCCTGCAGAAATAGATTTTTTATAAAATTCGATAGCTCCATACATTCCGTCATGATCAGTTAGTGCTACGGATTTCATTTTTAATTGCAGGACCTTGTTTATAATCTGTTCAATATTTCCTAATCCATCTTGCAAACTGTATTGAGAGTGCAGGTGTAAATGGACAAAACTCATCTTTTTTCCTTTCTTTAGTGAACATATGTTCGCCATAACGGCAAAAAAAATAATTAGTTATTTTCTCTTGTTTTGTTTGTCAGTTCATTTGTTATGCTTTCTTGCCGAAGTAATTTCATTAGCATCAGAGCGTTTTTAGTTGCCTTCCCTTTGTAATGATTATTCATAAAGATGTACTGGTCGGTAGTTTGTGCGCTAATTCGCGCAATCTTTGGTACCCATTCCTTCAATTCTTGTTCGGAATAGAGATAATCATAGCGCTGATAGGCTTGTTCGTGCTGCCACCATTCTTCCTTATTGCGTCCGTGAAAACGGATATAACCTAAATTAGAAGTTGTTTCTGCTATGGGGGGAATTAACCCTTTTAAGGGGGGCTGATCTACTGCACAGAATCCTATTTGGTTTTTTTTGAGAAAATCAAATACTTCCTCTTTTATCCAGTAAGCATTGCGAAATTCAACAATTAAAGGGAATCCATTCATTTTTTCTTTCAAATAGGAGAGATAATCCCG
>CAZAJW010000338.1:0-4520 GCA_964485485.1 uncultured Atribacterota bacterium
AAAATACAGTGATAAGTGATGAGTAACAAAAAAGTAACTAGTAACAAGTAACAAGTGATAAGCTAAAAACAGTTTTCAGTTCCCAGTTTACAGTTAAATTGTAAATCAATAACTGCTCATTACTTATCAGTTTATTACACCGGGATATACTCATCACATTTTTTGGAAACATAAATTTCTTTAAATCTGGCAAATTCTGGTAATGGTTCTCCTATCAAAGGCATGGCCCAGCGAATATAATCATCAGTTACATCAGCCTTGTTAGGTGCAATCCATTCTTTGGGAAATTCTCTCTCTGAATTTGCCACAATATCCAGAGGTACTTTATCAAACTTCACACTATATTCAGCCTGTGGATTTCTGATAATAGTTGCCATGTAACCATTTTGTCCCACCAATGCCAGTTTTGCAGAGTAAGAACCTACCTGGTAGGCTTCTTCCCGGTCAACTTCCGATACGTAGGCAAGTTCTCTTCTTTGTCTGGTCCCGGGATTTTCCGAACGGGCAATACCGGGAACCACCAAACGGCTCTGTGACCTTCCTTGTTCATCTTTTTTATCCTGACCATTCAGATAATTTATGAGTAGTTTCCCTACTGTGGAACCGCTGGCACTGAACTGAGTATGACCAAAACTATCTTTTAAAACTGATAAATCACCCAGGTTAACCCCTTCTCCGATAACGACAATACAACGTCCGGATTCTTTTAGCTGCCTGTTGACACTCTCTGCTATAAATTCTAAATTAGACTTACTATCATCCTTAGAGAGGGCTTCGGGCAAGAATATCCTAAGCGGCATTTCTCTTTTTGGGTCTGCCAAACGGGCCGCAGCCGGAATAAAGCCAATCTTTCTTCCCATGACTGTTATAACTAAAACCGGGTCACTGGTGTAGCTGGCCTTATTTTCTTCATTAGCCTCCAGGATATTGATGGCTAAATTTCTGGCAACACTGCCATAGCCGGGGTCATGATCACAAATGGCAAAAGTGCCGTCAGATTGTAAGGTGCCACCTACGTCATTATCAATAGTCTTGGGCATACCAACGGCAATTAAATTCAATCCCTGTTCCCGGGCAGCAATGCTAACCTTATTGGCGGTATCCATAGAATCATTGCCACCACAATAGAAAAAATAACCTACTTTTTGTTTTTTAAAAACTTCCACTATTCTATTTAAATCTTCATCACTTTTTATCTTATAACGACAGCTCCCCAGTGTACCTGCGGAGGGTGTCTGTGATAACAATGCAATTTGATGTTCATCCTGAGCAGAAATATCAAGCAGTTTTTCATTTAATACACCTAAGATTCCCATTTTGGCACCCAATATACGATCTACCTTATTTGATTCCATCAATACATCTATGGCACCCTTAACAGTATTATTTATCACTGAAGTAGGCCCACCGGATTGGGCGATAACAACATTTGGCATTTTGATCCCTCCTTATCTAAATAAGTAATAGAATTACAATCTATCTATTATTTATCACTTGCTAATTTATATAAATATTTTCCACCGTGCTCAATCCAGAGTTGGTTTGAATTCCCAAAGTCTTCCCTGTGAATAGTAGCCGGATCACGATAACCCAGACCGATTTTATGACAAACATCTTCCGGTATCCCCGTAGCCAGGGTTACCCGGAAATCACAATTTTCCTCCTCGGTTTTCTGATTATATGTACCCGAACCCCGAACATTAATAACATGGGCAGCAACATTGCGGGAAAAATCCGGAAATTCTTTAACATATTGAAGAACATATTCTTTACAGTGGTAACCTATTTCCTTAATACTGTTTTCCATCTCCTGTTGGGAATGAAAGCATTGGATATGTGGGGCATATATAATAACTTCTCCTCCTTTTGCCATTACACCGGGAAATTGTAATTTATAAGAACCTTTTCCGGCTGTCCAAATCTCGTCATAGCATAAATCCATTTTTTGAACTGCCTGTTCAATTGGATCTTCAATATAAACAATGTGAATTTGAGAACTGGCACTGGCAGCGGCTTCGTAAGCTTCAATAAAACCATCAAACCCCACTCCGGAATATAATCCTTTGGGAACAATTGTATTCTTGTCGCCTTCATCAAAGACCATATCAAAAGAAACTACCGGTGCTTTGATGGCTTCAAAAATATAAGAAGACCCTTTATTGATTACTTTTCTGGCAGGATTATCTACGGAACCAATAATACTCGGAATGCCAACCAGCACAGCAGACCAGTGCAATAAATCAATAACTGTTGGTCCGGAAATTCCCGGGAAAAATACCTTTAATCCTCCCGCATAGCCTGCTGCTTCATGGGGGGAAGTGCCAGTTAAAGTAATAATTAAATCATAATCTTCTACAATAAGCTTATTCACAACGACGGGAATAGATTGGTTTAGTTCATTCCTGGTCTGTTTTGAAACAAAAGTAGAAGTAATTTCCCCAACTGTGATCAATTGTTCCGGCTGGTCAAATTGGTGATTGTATAAATGGTCAAAGATTAAGTTATTTTCCCTATCTAATCCTAACTTGACTTTTATCTCCTGTTCGGTCATTTTACGATGTGTACCACCGGCATTAAGACCATCGATTCGGGTCATTTGTTTCTTTTTCAATTCTTGGTAAATCATAGGAACCAGCTTATCTGTAAAGTCAACCCGGGTATAATCCGGATGGATTAACAGAACCTTTTTCACTTGAGGAAAATCTTTCAGCGTTTCCCTGACCATATCTTCTAATTGAATATCTGTCAATTCCCCTTTAAGATCCTCTATTGCTAACATAACTAACTCCTTAATACAAGTAATGAGTGATGAGTAATGAGTACAGAAACTGCCGATCTTCTTATCTGATTTGTTAAACCATAAATTTCTTTATTGGGAAAAGATTCAGTTATTTTATAAATATTACTAACTAAATCCATGCTTTTCTTCCAGAATTCCAAATCCTTATGATTTTTGATTTCCCGATTCATTTCTCCTCATTTCTAATTGTTAATTGCTCATCACTAATCACTTTTTTTATGACCATTCCTCTTCCGGACGTTCGGGAAGCATCCATTGTGTATGAAATTCCTTCCATTGTTTATCTTTATTGAGAATCATTTCGGGATTATTGACATCCTTTAACTTAAAGTAACCATGAGCACCAAAGAAGTCTCTCTGAATAGCTGTTACCTGTGCAGAAACCATAGTCGGGCTTCCCAGCTGTAAGATGTAATCAAAAGAACCATCCATTGTAGGTATAGGAACTCCTGCACTGTGGGCAATACTAATAAATTGTGCTAATTTAGAAAGATTATTTTTTACCACATCCAGGAAACGTGGTGCTACGAGTAAACTTAATAACTTCGGGTTGTCCTGATAAACTTTGGTTATCTCATCTAAAAACTGAGCCCTGATAATACAACCGGCACGCCATCCCTCAACAATATTCTTAAGGTTTAAATTGAAGTTATATTTTTCCGATGCTGCCTGTAATAAGGCCATTCCCTGGGCATAAGATGATAGCTTGGCCAGATAGAGAGCATCATGGGCAACCTGGATTAATTCTTCTTTATCAAGATCTTTACTTATATCTCCATAGGAAGGTATTTTCTTGGAGAGTTGGAGTCTCAAGTCTTTATCCTGAGACATTTCTCTGGAAAATACTGCTGCTGTAATGGTGGGAATAGGAACCAAGAGTTCTAATGCACTCTGGACAGTCCAGGTTCCAGTACCTTTCATTCTAGTAATATCTGCGACTAAATCAACCAGAGAATGATTTTTGCCTTTGTCTTTTTCTTTCATACTTTCTGCTGTTATTTCAATAAGGTAAGATGATAAAACATCATTCGGGCTGTTCCATTTTTCTATAATTTTGGCTATCTCTTCTGAACTTAAACCCAGTGCCTTTTTAAATGTCCAAACACATTCACCGATTAATTGCATATCTCCATATTCAATTCCGTTATGAATCATCTTTACATAATGTCCGGCACCATGTGGGCCAATATAAGATACACAGGGCTTGTTATCCTGAGCCTTTGCTGATATTTTCTCAAACAAATCCTGAACCAACTTGTAAGCCTCTTCTTGACCGCCGGGCATCATTGCCGGACCTTTCAGTGCTCCTTCTTCACCACCAGATATACCCGTACCGATAAATAGGAATCCTTTTTCTTCCAAATATTGATTACGTCTGATGGTATCTTTGAAAAAAGAATTACCACTATCGATAATTAAATCTCCTTTATCCATTAGCGGAATTATTTTTTCAATAAAATCGTCTACTGCCTGACCAGCTTTTACTAGCAGGATAACTTTTCTTGGTTTTTCCAGTGAATCAATAAATTCTTCCAGAGAATAGGTTGGCTGAATTTTTTTATCCTGTATCTTATCCTGAACAAATTTTTCTGTCTTTGAGGCAGTCCTGTTGTAGACAGAAACGGAATACCCTTTATCTTCCATGTTCAAGGCCAAATTCTGCCCCATAACACCTAAACCTACTAATCCTATCTGTGATTTTTGCATTTAAATTCCTCCT
>CAZAJW010000339.1:0-4154 GCA_964485485.1 uncultured Atribacterota bacterium
GGACCTGAGAAGTTCAGGGATTTTCTTAAAGGGGTAGAAGAAGACCTTGACTATATAGTTGAAGTTTTGGGAATTAAATTAGTAGATGATTAATTAAAAATTTTAAGATCTAATTTAAAGATGAATGCAGGCGTTGTGGGAAAGAGAATACTTTGGACCACAGCGCCTGCATTTTAAGAGGTGAATACTTTGAATCTACATAACCAAAATAAAAATATTATTGCTATAATTTGTTTTTATATTCTTTCTTTTTATATATATCTAACAGCCAAAACCTACCCCATAAGTCCTAATATTCCTAAAGCTCAAAACCCTGGCTTTTATCCAATGTTATTGTCGGGCTTGCTTTTTTTACTCAGTACTATATATTTAATACAAATAATTAATAAAGTAACAAATAAGAAATTAAAAAATAATAAGAGTAAAGCTGAATCGGATATAGTTTTAAGCGATGATGAAGAAAGTTTTTGGGGCGAAAATAGCTCAGTAACAAAAATATATTTGTTTGTTTCAATTATAATATTAATTGCCTATGTTTTTTTACTAAATTTGATAGGTTTTGCTTTTGCAAGTTTTATATTTTTAGTTGTACTTTCTTTTATGTTGATTTCCAATAAAAGAAAAATATATCAAATAATCATTTATTCTTTAATAATTACATTGATCATGTTTATTATATTTGATATTTTTGTGGGAATACGATTTCCAAAAGGTTTATTGTTTTAATCTATTAAAGAAGGTTAATAAATTAAAGGTTGGTGAATCTCTTATGGATTTATTATCTCTAGATTTGTATTTATCCGGATTGCATTTTTTTTCTAACCCCGTGATTTATTTTGGCATTTTTGCTGGCGTTTTTATTGGTATAATTTTTGGAGCATTACCTGGTTTAACTTCAACGATGACGATTGCTGTGTTCGTGCCTTTTACTTTTGGTATGGACATAATTATATCTTTTTCTTTCTTGATAGGTTTATATATGGGGGCTGTTTATGGAGGCTCGATTTCTGCCATCATGGTAAATATCCCAGGTACCCCATCATCCATAGCTACAACTTTAGATGGTTATGAAATGTGCAAAAAAGGAGAGGCCGGCAAGGCGATTGGAATGGCAACAATTTCTTCTGGTATAGGGGGGATAATTAGTATATTGATACTAGCTTTATTTGCTCCTATTGTTGCTAGTTTTGCATTAAATTTTAGTGCTCAGGAATTTGTAGGAATAGCATTGCTAGGCTTGAGCATTATTGCTTTAATTTCTCCTGGCAATATGGTCAAGGGATTAATAGCGGGAGTATTAGGTTTAATGATAGGAATTGTAGGCATAGATAACATTACTGCATATCCCAGATTTATATTTGGTCAAACAGAGCTAACCACTGGTGTAAACATAATTCCGGTAATGATAGGAGTTTATGGTCTGACAGAAATGTTTATACAGATAATAGAAATTGATACAAGGGAAAGAGTTGTTCAAAAAATAAAAAACATTATTCCTAATTTTAAAGAAATCCTTACGCTTTGGCCAACCTATTTACGATGTTCGATTATAGGGGTTTTTGTAGGAGCTATTCCTGCCGCAGGTGGTTCGATTGCATCTTTAGTGGCTTATGGCCAGGAAAAACGATTTTCTTCTAGTGGAAACAAAATGGGCACAGGGTGTTTGCAGGGAGTTGCAGCACCTGAGACAGCGAATAATGCCAGTACCGGTGGGGCTCTAATACCTATGCTAACACTAGGTATTCCTGGTGATCCGATGACTGCTGTACTCATGGGAGCTCTAATTATTAATGGATTACGCCCTGGTCCCATGCTATTTAGAGATCAAATGCCTTTTGTTTCAACAATTTTTATTAGCGCTTCCCTGGCAATATTTTTAATGGTTATTATTGGTCTTGTTGGGGCTAGGTATTTTGCAAAATTAATAAGCTTGCAAAAAGAATATCTGATTCCAATTATTTTGTTACTTTGTTTAATAGGTTCCTATGGTATGAGGGATTCTTTATTTGATGTATTTATTGTGATTATAGCGGGTATCCTTGGCTTTTTCTTGCGAAGATGCGGTTTTTCTCCAGCACCTTTGGTACTAGGTTTGATATTGGGGCCAATTTTTGAAAGAAATTTAAGAAGAGCAATGATTCTATCCAGAGGAGATTGGACAACATTTATAACCAGACCTATTAGCTTGATATTGTTAATGATTACTATGATAGTACTTTTTGGGCCGAGTATTGTTAAATTAATCAAAGTAAATTTTACTGGAAACAAGCAGAAAAAATAAAAGAAAAAAATTGGTATTTAAGAGCCAAAGTTGAGATTATGGATTATTAAAGGAATCATAGTAATAAAAAACAAAAGGAGAAATAAAAATGAAGAAAAAGTTTAGCAATATTATAGAATTGGAAGATTTTATAAAAAAAAATGATATAAAAATTCACTTTGAAAATAATTTAAGTTATCTAAACAGAGCTTTATCAATTGCTGGAAAACAAATTCCTAATCGATTGGCGATTCAACCTATGGAAGGTTTTGATGCCAGCGAAGATGGTCTTCCCGGGGAATTGACCTTCAGGCGTTATACGCGTTATGCACGAGGTGGTGCCGGCCTAATTTGGTTTGAAGCAACCGCTGTATCTCTGGATGGAAGGACAAATAATCATCAATTGATGATTAACCAGGACACATTAGCAGATTTTAAAGAATTATTAAAAAAAATAAGAAAAGAGGCAAATAATAGTTTTGGTTCTTCGCACCAACCCTTTTTGGTATTACAATTAACCCATTCTGGTCGATTCAGTAAATACAATGGTACGGGTAAGCCAGTAATTGCTGTTCATGATATCTTTTATGACCAAGTAGTCAATATTGATGAAAATTATCCCATTGTTGATGATTATCAATTAGAGCAGCTGCAAGAGAGATATATTGATTCTGCAAAATGGGCTTTTCAGGCTGGCTTTGATGCAATTGATATAAAATCTTGTCACAGATATTTAATCAATGAATTACTAGGAGCCAGAGACAGAGAAGGGAAGTTTGGTGGTTCATATGAAAATCGTACGAGGTTTATTAAGGAGATTATAAAAGAAATAAGAAGGAATGTTCCTGAATTAACTTTAGCCGTTAGAATGAATGCCTCTGATATGTTATATTCTAAAAATTCTTGGGGAATAGATTTATCTAAAAACAAAGAACCGTATTATGATTTATCAGAAACGAAAAAGCTAACGCAAGAATTAGTTCAGCTGGGCGTAGAGTTAATTAATGTAACTGCTGGGAGTCCTTATATAAACCCCCATATTACACGTCCCTTTAATATACCGGTTATTCATGGAAGGGAGCAACCGGAACATCCCTTAAAAGGAATTGAGAGATTGATTTATTTTGCTAAAGAAATCCAAAAAAGTATTCCCTCTATCCCAGTGATGGGAAGTGGTTATACTTGGTTAGGGGAATTTGCTCCCATGGTAGCTTCAGCAAATATTAGAGAAGGGAATCAATCTATAGCAGGTTTTGGAAGGCAAGCTTTTGCCTATCCTGATTTTGTAAAAGATATTTTAACAAATGGTAAGATGGATCCATTAAAATGTTGTATTGCTTGTAGCCAATGTTCTCAATTAATGATTTATGGTAATTCTACTGGGTGTGTGATTAGGGATAAAGATATTTATGGTCCTATACTTCAAAAAGCAAAAAAAACCCATAAATAAATATATGGATAGATGGAGAGAATAGTTTTAATTCCAAGTTTAATAACTTATGGGAGTATAATATTACTGGAAAATTAATGAAGATATCAATCATTATAAAAAAATTATATAATTATAAATTTTTAGGAAAGAGGATGAATGTTAATGAGTATTAGAGAGGATTTAGAAAAATTACTTGAGTGGGGAAACCAATCTGGGTTTAAAAAAATCCGATTTCATGATTGGCAGAGAAAAATTCAATGGATTGTTGATGGAAAAAGTTACTTTTGGGAAACTACTGAAAATGGTTTTCATTTTACAGATTTTGATTCACCGGATTTTGTTTTAAAAACTTCTGAAGATATGCTAGATCAAATTGTACAAAGAAAAAAACCATTCTTTATTTCAATCTGGGGAACCGGAGATATTCAATTCCAGGGGTCCTTTGCTGATGCTTTTCGCTTA
>CAZAJW010000340.1:0-4691 GCA_964485485.1 uncultured Atribacterota bacterium
GCTTTCTCAATACCAAAAGCTATGGCAATTTTTGTTTTAGCATTTTTTAACTTTTCAAACGGAATACTGATTCTATAATCATCCAGTATACCTAAATAATTGCCTTCTTCATCAAAAAAATTAACGGCAATTTCAGATACAGCCTTACTATTTATTACTTCTTCAATCATACTGTCAGTAAATATTGAAAAAGCCGTACATCCTTCTTGTAAATTACCCATGCCCATGATAGCAAGGTCCAATTTATCCCACACTTCGATTACCTGCTGAATATTTACTTCCTTAATCAAGGCATCACGAATTTTTGTATTGGAAATTGTGGCCGGACAGTTTAGAAAATAATAATGGCAGTTAAGAATATCACCTAATTTCTCAACAAGCTGATTAGCATGTAATCCCATTTGTTCATTGCCTAAACCACCCATAACGGGCACAACAATCTTTTCCTGGCAATTATTAAAAGAATCTTCCGAAAGTGATTCAATAACCTTTCTTACTGAAGTACCCGGATCAACAGTTATGGTTTTGGCCTGTTTTATCAACTTGCTTATGATGGGGGCAGCAAATTTACCAATTTCTCGCCTGGTAGATCCGTTATCATTGGATTTCATAATATAAAACTGTTTTACATTGGGGAAAATAAGATTCATTTCAGTTTCTTCACTAATCATTCGAGGATGAAATGCATCAATATTAACATAGGTTTTGACTATGTCATTGTCTCTTGCATAGTTTAGCAATTGAGAAACATAAGACCGACAAATATTTAACTGAGAAGCAATTTCATTTTGATTCTTTTTCTGATCATAATAAAGAATACTAACTTTTGTGGCTAATTCTCTCTTGGGTATACTCATTGAAATATAGCGCTTCTTTCTGTTATATTATTTGATATTTCGAATTTCTAATTAAATTACCAATAACTACCATTTGTTATTGATTATAACCTTTGCTACTAAAAATTGCAATATTATATTTAACAAATATTTTTTTATATTAGATTATTAGATTAAGATTAGGCCAGCGCAAATTTTTCTCATATTTCTATTATTTTTATGAAGATAAACCTTTATCTGTTTCTTTCTGAAACCTCTGGATTAAATAGATTTGATATAACCTTCCCCTGTAATACATCTGCTACAGCTTGCGCAGTCCTCTTTTTTAATTCTTCAAAAGAAGATTCTGAATAAAATGCTGCATGGGGAGTAAGAATCAAATTTTCCAGTTGAGGAATTTCTGACCAATCAGGAGGTTCATTTTCTAGAACATCCAATGCCGCACCTTTTATTTCTTTATTATTTAATGCTTCAAATAAGGCTTTTTGATCAATGATCCCACCCCGTGCAGTATTGATTAAATAAGCTGATTTTTTCATTTGTTTGAATATTTTCTGATTAAAAATATGTTTGGTTTCCTCATTTAGAGGTGTGTGTATAGTTATATAATCAGATTTTTCTATTAATTCTGGAAATTCTACTATCCTTACTCCCTCAATCACCTTTTTAACATAAGGGTCATAGGCCAGTATTTTAACATTGAAATTTTTCAGTTTTTTTGCGACAGTTGACCCTATCCTCCCTAATCCAAGAATGCCGATTGTCTGTTCGGATAAACGGAAAATAGGCTTTGCTATCATGACATCCCATTCTTTTTTCCCCGTGCTACGATCAAATAAAGATATCTGTCTGGCAAAATTCATTATCATGGCAATGGCATGATTGGATACTTCCTCTATACAATAATCCGGAACATAGGCAACCATAATGCCCTTTTCTGTTGCTGCTTTTACGTCAATATTATCTACACCAACTCCATAACGGGAAATAACTTGGCATTTTTGCAATGCATTAATTACCTTAGCACTAAAGGGAGCATATTGACATATAATACCATCAGCATCTTTAGCTAATCTAATAAGCTCTTCTTCAGTCTTGCATTGACCTTCGGTAATCTCTGCATCAAGTTGTTCTAACTGTTTTAGTTCGATATCGATTGAAGGATAATCATAGTCAGCAAAAACTACTTTGAATTGATGACTCATTTTTTACACACTCCTCATTTTCTTAACTAAATAACTTTAGTTAAAGATAATACTGCTAAATCTTATTCATTCTTAACTAATATTTTCATCACAGAAGCATTCCCTGCTGCTAAGTTTTCAAATTCTTTCTGTAGATTATCAAATCCTATTATCTTGGAGACAAAGTGTCTAAATAGATCAGGGTACTTATTTAATAATTGAATAGCTATCTCAAATGCATTTTGATCATAAACGTGTATTCCTATAATGTTTAATTCATTAAAGAATAATTTCCAAAAATCAACTGCAATAGGCCCGGAGGCAGCTCCAACTGCAACAATCTTTCCATCCGGCCTTACTATTTCAGTAATATAATCATAAGTAGATTGTACCCCTACTGCTTCAAAAACAATATCCGCACCTTCTTTTCTGATAAGTTTTTTAACTTTATTAATTGTATCATCTTTAGAATTAGCAGTTATTAAACCCATTTTTTGTGCAAATTCAATACGTTCGGGAGCAATTTCAGACAGGATAACAGGAGAGGCACCGTTTAACCGGGCAATTTGTGCAACCAATTGTCCAATTGGTCCACCCCCCATCACAACAACCTTATCTCCTACAGAAACCTGGGCTTTTCTTACAGCATGAACAGCTACGGCTACTGGTTCAGCTAAAGCAGCAAGTTCTAAAGATAAGGAATCAGGTATTCTTATAATTCTTTCAATGTCTGCCTTTGTATACTCAGCAAAAGCACCGTCTCTATCAATCCCAATAAGATGCAGATTGGGACATATATGTATCTTCCCTTCGCGACAAGGAAGGCAATTACCACATGGCAATAGTGGATTTACAACAACTCTGTCACTAACTTTTAAATCTGCTTGTTCATCATTAATTTCCTCGATAATACCAGAAAACTCATGACTCATTGCCAAAGGGGCTTTAGCCCTGGGATGCTTACCTTTAAAAATATGCAAGTCAGTCCCACAGATGCCGGCATAACTAATTTTAATTAATGCTTCACCTTTTTGAATTTTTGGTTTTTCGATTTCTTTTACTTCAATTTTGTTTGGACCTTGAAATAGGGCAGCTTTCATTTTTATCTCCTTTATCATAAAACAAATATTTTGAATCAAAAATGTAAAATTATTTCTTATTATTTTATTAGTTCTTTGTTTATCATTATTAATCAAAATTAATTAAATTACAAATATGCTTCAAACGAATTACAGTAGCTTAATAATAGATTTCGGTTTTGACTAGAATTTTAAATTGTTATTATTTTTTTATAAAATTTTATTGCAGTGAGTCATTCTTGGAATTTTTAGATTAAATAAAACTTATACTATTATAATATTATAATTTAGATAATATTTCTATAATCTCTTCTCAGGATTCTCAGAATATTAAAAACTGCCCAACTTGCCACTAGCAGGCTGATAGTCAAAAAGAAAAAATAGAACCGATAAGATTGCACACTTCTATATAGGATATTCGATCCTCCCAATAGATCAAATAAAAGTCCGCTGAAAGATTGATAGATAGCAGTCATAATAAAAGGAGCTACATTAAGTGCACCTAATGCTGTTCCATAATTTTTCTTTGGTAAAACTAAGGCATATACTTTTAACATATAAGGAGTTGAACCATGGGTTATACCAAGAGCAAATAATAAAAAGGGCAAGAATGTTGGCTGAATATTTCCTGTATTTACAGTTAGATATAGATAAATACTGGTAATAAATATAGTAAAACAAAAATAAATATATTTACCATATACAGTGTCACTTAATTTGCTAAATAATAGAAGACCAATTACATAACCTGTTGGGATTAAAGTTGCCAGAGAAGAGGCAGAAGATTTATTCAGCTGGAAGACATCTATTAGATAGGGAACCACCCAGAGTCCCTGAAAAGAAAGCATTGCTGCATAGACAATTGTTGAGACTAAACAATACTTGATAATAGGAATTTGTAGCACTTCTCTGACAATAGAAAACCATCCTTTTTTCTCTTCATCTTTACTATCTGTTAGATGATTACTTTCTTCGGAATGAGAGTTATTATTATCCCTTACTGTAAACCAGATTAAAATTCCTATGGCAATAGAGATAAAACCAATGAAAATCAGGGCACCTTTCCAACCTAAGAAACTAATCAGATTAGCCAGGGGAGCTGCTGCCAATACAGAGCCCAGGTTACCTATAAATTGTAATATTAAAAGCAAAAATCCTCTTTTTTCAAAAGCAAAGTATTTGTTAATAATCCAATTAGTCGGAATAAATATACCGGCACATCCGGCACCGATTAAAAATCTTCCCAGATAGATAAAAAGAATACTGGGAGCATAAGCAAATATAAAAGTACCTAATGAAATTAGGAGAACGGAAATGGTTAACATTCTCCTTGGTTTTAATTTATCAACCAAGACCCCTACAATGGGCTGTGAAAAGGAATAAACATAGAAGTAAATACCAGACATAAAACCCAAAGTACTGCCTGATACTTGAAAGGTTTCTATGATATAAGGAGCCAGTACTGCAGCATTGACCCTATGAAAGATAGTAAACATAAAGGCAATAGCTCCTAAAATATAAGCAAACCAACGAAACGAATATTTGCTGTTTTTTAGATGGTTATATTTGGCTGTTAAAATTCCTAAATTCAT
>CAZAJW010000341.1:0-7992 GCA_964485485.1 uncultured Atribacterota bacterium
GGAAAGAAAATATTTTTTTGTAATATTTTTTTTAATGCTGACGATTATTCTAAACGGATGTACGGGTAATATAACATCTTCTTCCAGTAATGAAATCAAATATATTTTTATCTTTGTATTGCGATTTACTTTGCTCTAAAGTGTATGTCAAAGATTATATATTCTATTTTTAAGATTTTACTATATTATATTGTCAGGAGAAGGCAATTAAGAGAGTTGAAAGTGAATAAAACATATTAAATATCAGCGGATCTAAACACCAGGATATTTAAATAAAGTAATACCGGTATATGTTTAGACCTGGTATAAATATTTTTTAAACGAGGATCTTATCTAAAATATTTCAAAAATATATAGGCAATTTTATTTGAATTTTCTAGAAAAATATATTTACTCTTGTTATGTTATTCCATATTTTAAAAGTAGAAGGTTTGTTAGATGAAAAAAATAATATTACTTTTGCTTATTTTATTTGTTGTATTTTTAATGGCGTGTTTATCCGGCTGTTTGGGCAATGACTTTATTCCGGAACCACCTCAGGGAAATTTAACTCCAGGTCATATGGCAGTAGGTTGGTATGATTGGCCTTGGGTTTCAGATAAAGGTTTTGATAATTTTGAGGTTTTGTTAACCATAGATGTTGATCCAGGAATTCAAAGTGCCTATTACTGGGCTCACCAATTTGGGTTTAAGGGTGGAGATATTGGCTATATGGGGCTGCAGACCAATGGGCACATGCAAGGACAATGGGTAGGGAAGATGGCTATCTTTTCTATCTGGGATGCCTTGGATGCAGAAACCGGTCTCGGCGCATCCTGCGAATGGTTTACAGGAGAAGGTGAAGGATGGAGTTGCCGAAAGAGATATGATTGGGTGGAAGGACGTACCTATTGTCTGCGGATAGAGGCATACGGTGTTGATGAACAAGAAAATATGTGGTGGGGAGGCTGGATTATAGATACTTCTACCAGTGAGGAGATATTTTTGGGGAAAATCAAAGTACCTGCCTCCTGGAAGGGGTTAGATACTTCTTCTGCAGTTTGGGTGGAGTATTATGGCAAGGTGCTTGATTGTAATTCTATTCCATATGCAGAAGCTTACTTTGAACAATCTATTGCTAATGATGGCAGCTACTCCCCAAAGAAAATAACGACTGTCATGGGGACAATTTGTCCGAATGTAAACATCAATCTTTTTGGGAAGATGGGAGTTGTTTTTGAAACTGGCAGCATACTTTAAAGAAGACATGTTTAAAATTAATATTCATAAGAATCTAAAAGGCAAAATGTTTTAATGCAACAAAAGAGTGATGTTAATCTAGTATGGTAATAACTTTTTAGAACTTGAACGAATAAAAGGAGGTTTGAAACTGATCAAAAATTATTTTTATCGAAATAAAGTTTTTGGATTCATCTCATTCATGTTGTTTTGCATTCCTTTTTCATTATTACTCAGTTGCAATTCTACTGTACCAGATTTACCACAAATTCCATCTGATCAAGATCGTACATACCGTATTATTCTTGTTGGAATAGGAGAGTATCAGTATATTGATGATATTGGTTCGGGCATACCTCCTCAGGAATTTGTAGACTCAATTCTAGCCCAATGGAAATTTGGTAACCTACAAAAAGGATTTGATTCAGTTACTTATCTTTATAATGAAAAAGCTACAAAGACCAATATATTGAATCACATCAATACAGAACTTTCTAATGCTGAAGAGGACGATGTATCCTATTTCTTTTTTGGCGGGCATGGTGGCTTTAAAAATGGAGAATCCTATTTGTGGCCTTATGACAGTTTACCTTCTAATATGAATTCTGTGATTACCGCAAGTGAATTAAAAAATATATTTGATTCCATTAAAGGAACAAAGATATTGGTATTTGATAGTTGCTATTGTGGTGGGTTTATTGGTAAAGGGAATAATCTTTTTTTAGAAAACCTTATTTGTATTTTCGATGGAATAAAAGAGAATAAAGCAACGATAGTTGGTAATAATTATAAGGTATTAGCCTCGTGTAGCTCTAGTGAAATATGCCAGACTTATAGTTATAATAACCTAATAAGCGGTGTTTTCACTTATGCATTTATCGAGGGAGCTAGTAACGGATTTCCTGCAGATTCAAACAGAGATTCCATTATTACTTTACAGGAGATGTACAGCTACATTAAAGATAGAGTAGCAAGTTTAGGATATTCTCAGGAAATTCAAGTTTATCCGGAAAATGATATCTTTCCTCTAGTAGAGTATTAGAATGGAATATATATAAGCAAAATCAATATTTACTATGAGTAAGAAGAACAATCAAAGAGCATTTTATGAAAAGTACTTTGAACGAGTAGGTGTTAAAGAATGAAAAGAAAAGTCTTTGTATTAATATTCATAATGAGTTTTTTAATCATTTCTTCAACTTTTAATTTTGCTTCAGAAAAAATCAATGTCAGTGATTATATTAAAGATAAATTTCCCTTAATGTTTAATCTGTATCTTTCTTCTCTCGAAGAACTTGATGAATTCGAGAAAGAGTTTGTTGATTTACTGCAAGAGCTACCAGAGGAGGAACAGAAATATTACGCCCAGGAAGTCCATGCGCATGGTTTTTCAATGACATTACTTGATGAAGTTAGAAGTGTGAGATTTGGAGTGTGGAATGAATGGGAGGAAAGGCTTCCCCAAATGGATAGTGAATATTGGAGTTGGCTATTGCCAGATCAAAAGACAATACCTATCAAGTATGATGATGAACCAGTAGTTCTGGTTTCCTGTCTTTATTATGCTAATACAGAGCAAGATGATAAGGATATTGTAATTATTTTTTACTCACATGGTAGCAAGTCGGCCAACCTGAAAAAAGAATATACTTCTGAAGCTGAATTGGCCTTGGCACTCTTCCCTATAGGAGAAAACAGGACAGAAGTTATAGTAAGAGCTTATGAGAGAAAAAATGACATTTTTAAATTTATTGAAAAATGGGAAGTTACTTTTGAAGATTTCTGGGCAGAGGAAGAGCTTTATGATGTAGTAAGGGTTAATGTAAATTTTTGGGATATTTTTAATGATTGGCTATGGCTGCAAGAATTGCCTGCTCAATTAGTTAGTGTATCAAGAGGAAGAATTGCTCGGATTGGAGATCTGTTTTTACCAGATATTAGAATCACTAAAGAGGATTTTTTTATAAAGTTTTGGGGATATAAGGAAATAAATATCTGGTAGGAATAACAGAAAATACTTCGTTGTTTATATATCATAACAATAATGAGATGAGAGGAATTGGGATAAATAACAAACTGTGATAGGACCAGACATAATTATTCCTCTTTCTATTGCTTAAAATAAAAATTTTAAATATTTTATGTAGGGGTAGGGAGGTAATTTATGTTTACTATCAAATTGTTAAAACTAATCAAATTATTTTTATTTATTTTACTTCTTAACACTTTTACAGGATGTGGATCATTATTACCATTGACAAATCATCCACCAGAAATTTCCTTATTGTCTGCAAATTCAGATACGATTGAAGCTGACCATAACACTATTATCACTTGCTATGCAACTGATCAAGACGGTGACCAGCTTATCTATAACTGGGCTACAACTGGGGGATCCATAACTGGTAGTGATTCAATGGTAGCCTGGACAGCACCTGCTACTGCCGGAACCTATACTGTTACCTGTACAGTGCGTGATGGAAAAGGGGGAGAGGATAGCAAATCAGTTATGATTGAGGTATCTACTTGGAGCCAACCCCATAAACCAGTAGTAACTATGCGTGATGTTAGTGCGGTTACTTACCATCTGTCTTCAATAATTAAAGCTCCATTCAGGATAATTCAAGAATTGGAGGAGGAAATTAATAGTGAGCTTGTTCCGGATATTGTTTTAAATAATAATTTAGAGCGGCATAAAGGAGGAGAGATAGGTTATGGGGTTGAATTCTATTGGGATAATTATCCGGGTGCCAGCGGTTATAAAATCTACAGAAGCATTAACGGAGAAGATTATGAAGTTATTTTTAAGGGTATTGATTATTGTTGTTTATGCTGGTGTTATTTTTTTGATACTGATATACAAGAAGGTAATATTTATTTTTACTATATTACTGCCTATGGGGGCAGTTGGGAGACAATGCCCAGTGAGGTTTTTGTGATAAATACCTGGCTACCTTCCTGTTCTTTAGTCAGTCCGCAAAATAATGAAGTCATCAATAACCCTAATCCTATTTTTACCTGGTCTCCGGTTGGGTTAACAGATTTTCCCTACGGCTCTATATGCTATGGGGATGCCTCACTATTTGTATACGATAGCACAGCTAAAAAGACAGTATGGCAGCGGTATTTCAATGATGATTTGACTGTATCCAGTATTACTTATAATGACGATGGCACTGCTACCCCTTTGATATCCGGGCATACTTATGTTTGGTGGTTGGAAGGGTATGGTTACGATGAAAATATAAATTTCATTGCAATCTCGTATAGCGATAATCTGAAATTTGCTTATATTGCAGAATGAAAGACTTATGTCAGTAATTAAATTTTTTCGCAAAGAGTACATGTAATTTATGAAAGGATAATTAATGATGCTATTATTATTCAGGTCAATAAAGATAAAAGCCCTTATTATTGCTTTTCTCATGTTTCCTCTTTTGTCCGGATGCCTTGATATATTTACACTACCACCTGGACCCTCCTTTCCTCAGCCTTCAGGTATTGGTGATATCTATGAAGTTTTACCGGATATCAAAGCCTGTAATGAAGGAATTCTAAAGGATTCAGAAAAGCAAAAAGCCTTAGAAGAACTAAATTTTATTAGAAGTTTGCACGGACTAAACCCAGTCAGCTATAACTATAAAGACGACCTATACACAGCCAAAGCAGCCTTAATCATAGTAGCCAATGAAGAAATGAATCATCATCCTGACCCAAGTTATAAATGCTGGACCGAGGAAGGTGAATACGGTTGTTCCCGAAGTAACTTATCTATGTCCTGGGGCTGGGAGAGTGATATTCCCAAGACAGAGGATTTTGTAATTCGCCAGGTTATAGATAATAATGTTGAATCTCTAGGTCATAGAAGATGGCTATTATTTCCCTTTTTAAAGAGTATTTCTTATGGAAGGGTAGATGTTCCCGGTTTTACCGGAGTAGCTATTAAAGTGATTAATGACGAGATTACTTCCGCCAATGTAGATTTTATTGCCTATCCATATGAAGAATACCCCAGAAATTTGTTTTTCAAGAATTGGTACTTATCGTTTTCCGTAGTTGCTGATCGTTATAATCGGTGGAATAACGTAAATGTTGATTTTAGTAATGCCATCATTGAGATTAATGACGAGAATGGAAAGTACTTACCAATAAATTCAGTCTATCATAATAACGAAGGGTATGGAATTCCAAATCATTTGCAATGGAAAGCAGAAGGCATCAAGGATGGCGTAAAATATACAGTCAACATAAAAAATGTCAAAGTGTTTGGTGCTAATAAAAATTTTGAGTATTGGTTTAGATTGATATAGGGGGGGGTAATTAAATGAAAAAGGCAATATTTGCATTAATATCTACTTCATTGATTGCTTTTGTTTTTGCTGGCTGTATTTCCGGACTAATGCCTGATACAGAAGGCTGGGAATCGGGGCCAATTGTTGAATCAGCCGCTGAAAGGGTGGTAATGATAGAATTGTTTGCCGCAACATGGTGTGGATGGTGCGGCATGGTCGAACCCATACTGGAACAGTTGGCTGAAGAATACGGTACAACACAAGCAATACTTTTAGAACAGCATATCTGGGAGAGTGATTATTATAATGAGGAATCAGAGAATCGATTTTTTTGGTATCCTCCAGAAGAGGAGGGAGTTTGGGGAATCCCAGATGTACTGTTTAATGGGTTAAATCAGAGAATAGGTGGAGCAAAATACGGTACTTATGAGAATTATAAGAAAGCAATTGAAGCAGAGAGGGTAAAAGAAACTGAAATATATATTTCTGCTTCCAAAAAGACAGACTATTCTAAAATTGCTATTGGGGGAACGATTAAAAATATAAGCCCTTTTCCTTTAAGCAATGTAATTATAAATGGAATGATCTTTGAAGATCGAGGAGATGTAGGGGTACGCCATTTAGTTTTGGATATTTTTAAAGGCATGAAGATTAAACTCATTGCACCTGATGAAACAGCAAGTTATTCATTTACCTCTGGAGAATTAAATTACAGGATATCAATAATGTACATGGAGTAATTTTTGTGCAGGAATATGAAAATCCAGGCAGGGAAATTTTGCAAGCATTGTATATAGAATAATTTTTTAAAAGAGGTTCTTGCTATATAAATGGAGATTATCAATAGATTGCGAAAAATATGTATTAAGATTAAGGAGTAAGTAGAATGAAAAGAATGCTTTTAAGTTTTGTAGTCTTGTTTTTCTTGGCAAGTTTACTAGTAGGTTGTAGTGGTAATGGAGTGGTGCCTCCACCGCCATAAGAAGAAATTCCTGTAGAGCTAATAAGAGAATATACTGGGAGAAATAATGTAGCAAGATGGCCAGATGGAGTTGTGCCAGTTTGTGATTTAACAGAAAAAACTGGAACAATTTGGCAAGAAATTAACAAAGCTATAGATGGACCAGTTATATTCCAGTTGACGACTGACACAATGGCTGAAATTGGGATTGAGTATTTTGACATTGAATTTCCTTTTTTCTTTGGAATAAGCATAGAAGGCTTTGAATTCACTAGCTATGGAGTTGGTGTTCATTCTATGGTAAAACCCGGAGACATTGATGTTTATACTCAAATCTGTTTAATAGGAGCTGGGATTTCAAAGGAAAAGGCTGCCGAAGGGCTTTCTTCTTCAGTTAAAACAGTCTTATATTGGCTCTGTAGGTTAGAGCCCGGAGCATTTCTTTTAACTAATACAGAATAAAAGCGAAAAAACTGAACGAATGAATGTTAGGGCAGAGACCAAGTGAGGAATGATAGGGTTAGTTTTGGGATATAATCGGTTAATATTTTAAAATTCTTCGTATTCCTATGAATGACGGAGATATATAAAGAAAAACTTTCAAAGAAAGAGATAGGGGTGATTATCTGGAGCAATAGAGCTATATCAAGAATGAACAAAAAAAACCAACCGGAAAAGAGGTGATGTGTATAACAACGTCATTTTTATGTTTCACGAAATGTTGCTAAACATTATTCCACATGTGACAGCAACAAAATGACTATTTTAAAAAGGAGAACATATAAAATGAAATCAAATAAAACTATTTTTTCGATTACCATGTTAATGGTAATAGCATTCTTTTTTACCGGCTGTGGTATCATCCCGGCACCGCCACCCGCCCCGGATGATGGTGTTTTTAAAGGGCAGGTCATGGTGCCGAAAGATGAAGCGATGGCAAAACAACTCACCGGCCAGGCCTTAGCCAATGCCACTGTGAACATCATTGACCCGGATACCGGCGAGGTCATTGCCACAACCACTACTGATGAAAATGGTAATTATGAGGTCAATGTACCTGAAGGCGGTCCCTATATACTACAGGCCGAAAAGGGCAATATTGCCATACAACAGATTACTCCGGAAGTAGAAGCAGGAAAAGAATATGACCTGGGCACGGCAGACGAGACCACTACCGCAATAGCCCTTATTGCCCAGGCAATGCTGGAAGCGGAAGATTATCCTGATGACCTTTCTGACATTGATCTGGAGGCCATCGAAGATGATCCCAACTTTGCTGATATTCTGGCAGCAGTGCAGCAAGCCCTGTTGGATGGAGAGAATCCGGCACAGGTTTCAGAGGTTATAGGAGAAGTATTGGAATTTCTTTATCCGGCTGAATCAGCACCACCAACACCTTCCCCACCAGGTCCGACACCCCCAGCAGATTATGAAGTAACCGATGTAGTGCAGGATCCAGGAACAACTGGTGGGGATGGATTAAACTATGCCTACTCTGATGGGACATTAACCATAACTCAA
>CAZAJW010000342.1:0-15322 GCA_964485485.1 uncultured Atribacterota bacterium
GGTCACTGGTTCAATCCCAGTACCGCCCACCATTTATTTATGATATTTTTTATATTTATCATTATTACTGGTCATAAACTAAAAACATAAAATTTATTTATTTAACCATAAAAAACCACTTTCTAAGAAGGTGGTAATGGTTAAATAATTTGGTTTTACCATAAAAAAGATTAAAATAAGTTAGCTGACAATTTTTCACCTGGAGTCCAAAGTTGGAAGTTATATTGCTTAGAAATATTATGGCTAAAGCATAAATAAAAAATTGAAAGAAAAAGAGCTAAAAAGTAGCAAAGAGTTAAAACTCTTTTAGAGGTTCTAAAAACCACCCGCTATGCGGGTGCGATATTTACTTTTCAATTTTTGCTAACTGAAAAATAACTTGGAAAGGACAATACTAAAGTACGTTAATGCACATAGGTTAAAAAAATCTCATGTAAGGTAACGTGAGTTTTTTTATTTTTGGGAGGTAGTTAATGAAAGGCAAAAAGATGATTTTTTGGAATGATAAAAAATTAATAGTTGATGCTGAATCAACTTTTTATGATATTATAAAATTAAATGATCCTCAATTAGTCAAGAAGGCATTGGCAGTAAAGGTAAATGGAATAAAAAAGGATATTTCTGATAAAGCTGAAGAAGGCGACAAAATTGAAGTTATTACATTTGATTCCAGTGAGGGTAAAGAAATATTTTTTCACAGTTCCTCACACATTATGGCACAAGCAGTTCAATCCTTATTCCCTTCTACCAAGTTAGCCATTGGTCCCGCTATAAATGAAGGGTTCTATTATGATTTTGATACAGAGCATACTTTCTCTCCCGATGATTTTAAGGCTATCGAAAAAAAGATGAAGGAGATAGTAAGAAAAAATCTTCCCTTTCAAAAAAAGATTTTAAAAAAGGAAGAAGCTATTGAATTATTTAAGAAAAGGGGAGAAGTCTATAAGATAGAACTATTGCAGGAATTCCCTGATGAGGAAGTCACTATCTATCAACAGGGTGACTTTATCGACTTATGCCGAGGACCTCATATTCCTTCAACTGGAAAAGTTAAAGCTTTTAAGCTACTAAGCCTTGCAGGAGCCTATTGGCGAGGTAATGAGAAAAATAAAATGCTACAGAGAATATACGGAATCTCTTTCGATTCAAGCGAAGCTTTAAGTCATTATTTGAAGATGATAGAAGAGGCAAAAAGAAGGGATCACAGGAAAATTGGTAAGGACCTTGATTTGTATAGCTTTCAAGAAGAGGGAATTGGGTTTCCGTTTTTTCATCCTAAGGGAATGATTATTCGAAATTTATTGGAAGATTTTTGGAGGGAAGAGCATCGTAAACAGGGATATCAGGAAATAAAAACTCCGATTATTCTCAATAAATCACTTTGGATAAAATCAGGACACTGGGATCACTATAAAGAAAATATGTATTTTACCAAAATAGATGAACAGGATTTTGCCGTAAAACCAATGAATTGTCCTGGAGGTATTTTGGTATATAAGGATAGATTGCATAGTTACAAAGAATTACCTCTAAGAATAGCAGAATTAGGATTAGTGCATCGACATGAACTATCCGGAGTTTTGCACGGCTTATTTCGCGTTCGTTCCTTTACTCAGGATGATGCTCATATATATATGAGACCTTCACAGATTAAAGAAGAAGTTCAGAAACTTATTGACTTTGAAGGGTTTTTTTATCGGACATTTGGATTTGATTATAATATCGAATTAAGTACCAAGCCAGAAAATGCTATGGGTTCGGATGATATCTGGGAGAAAGCAACGAATAGTTTGAAAGAAGCATTGGATGATAAAGGCTTACCTTATAAAATTAATGAAGGTGATGGAGCTTTTTATGGTCCAAAAATTGATTTTCATTTAAAAGATTGCCTGGGGAGAAGTTGGCAATGTGGTACTATTCAATTAGATTTCCTTATGCCGGAGCTGTTTGAACTTTATTATATTAATCCCCAGGGAGAAAAGGAACAACCGGTAATGTTGCACAGAACGATACTGGGAAGCTTAGAACGCTTTATTGGAATCCTTATTGAACAATTTGCTGGTTCCCTGCCTACTTGGATTGCTCCGGTTCAAGTTCGTTTGTTGCCTATAGCAGATCGCCATATTGATTATGGCAAGAAGTTGGAAAAGATGTTTTCCGATTGCAATATAAGGGTTGAGCTGGATGAAAATAATGAGAAAATAGGCGCAAAGATAAGGAATGCAGAAATGCAAAAAATTCCTTATATGTTAATTTTTGGTGATAAAGAAGTTGACAAAGATATGATAAATATTAGAAAACAAGGTAAAGGTGATTTGGGACCTTCAACAATTGAGCAGTTTATCAGTCGACTCAACAAGGAAATTATTGAAAAATCTTTACCTTGAAAACATATTTTTCCATATTTTGGTTCAATTAAATAAATAATAACAATGTTGACTAAAAAAAAACAATATGCTATAGTCTTTTAGCAGGGAATTTAATAGAATTCTAAATAGAAAAAAGCGAATATAAAAGGAGGAATTTGAAATAAAGTCAAAATCTACATTTCGTGTGAATCGTGAAATTAAAGCCAAGAAAATACGTTTAATAAATCATAATGGAGAGCAACTTGGCTTAGTCGATCGAGAAATAGGATTAGAAGAAGCACAAAAAAATAACCTTGACCTGGTAGAAGTTTCCCCTGATGCAAGTCCGCCTGTTTGTCGCATCATGGATTATGGAAAGTATCGTTATACTACGGAAAAAAGGGTGAAACAGGGTAAAAAGAGGCAAAAAACAACCAGTCTAAAAGAGATAAAAATGAGACCTAACATTGGAGAGCATGATTATGAATTTAAAACAAAAAATATTCATAAGTTTTTACAGGACGGGAATCGTGTTAAGGTAACCATAATGTTCAGAGGCCGGGAGATGAAATTTGTTGAAGCAGGCCGGGAACTTCTAGAGAGAGTAATATCAGAAACGAATGAGATATCTAAGGTTGAAAAAAAGCCGAAATTAGAAGGAAGAAATATGACTTTAATTCTTATTTCCAACAAAAATACTTGAGATTAGTAGTACTATCTTATAACGGAGGATAAGCGAATATGCCGAAAATGAAGACACATCGTGGTGCAGCTAAGCGTTTTAAAGTTACAGCAACAGGGAAAATAAAACGCTCGAAAGCTTATAAAAGTCATATATTGACCAAAAAATCACCAAAGAGAAAAAGGCAATTGGCCAAATTAACTTTGATCGACAAAAGTGATAGCAAGCGAATTAAACGTTTATTGCCTTATCAGTAAAATTTGATAAGATTGTATAGATTATAAATATATAAAAAAATTAAAATAATTAAATAAAGTAAGAGACTAGATGAGGAGAAATAGTTATGCCAAGAGCAAGCAATAGTGTTGCCTCGAGAAATAGAAGAAAAAAGATATTGAGATCTGCCAAGGGATATTGGGGTGGAAAAAGTAAATTGCTACGAACTGCCAAAGATGCAGTAAGAAAATCACTATCTTATGCTTACCGGGATCGGAAGGCAAGGAAAAGGGATTTTCGAAGACTTTGGATTACTCGAATTGGTATTGCAGCGAAAAAAGAAGGGCTTTCCTATAGTAAGTTAATAAAAGGCTTGAAGGACGCCAATGTTCAGTTAAATCGAAAAATATTGGCCGAGATTGCTGTTCATCATGAAAAAGCCTTTTCCCAATTATCGAAGATGGCTCTATCAGCTGATAAATCTTAATTTTACCAATCAATAAATTATTTTATTCTTAGCTTTTATTTAAAAATTTAGCAATATTTAAATTAAAAAAAGATAGTAGATAGAATTATTATTAATTAATATTTTTTCGACTTATAATAATTTTATTGAATTTCACTTTTAGTATGCCGACTGAAAATAATAAAGTAGGTTTGGACGGGTCTTTCCGTTAAAGAAGAAATGAGTTAGGACTTGAATTAAAACAAGTCAAAAAGGGTGGTAACGCGGAGAAGTTTATAATTTTCGTCCCTTTAAAGGGGAAAAATTGTAAACTTCTTTTTTTTATAGGGAGGTATATACCTTGAAAGAAAAAATAGAACGGCTAAAAGAGCAATTTAAGCAAGAAATTAGATCAATAAAGCAAAGAGATGAATTAGAAAGAGTAAAAAATGAATATATAGGAAGAAAAGGCTATGTTACCCAAATGCTGAAAGAAATTGCCTTAATACCAAAAGAAAACAGGCCTGAAATTGGTCAATTATTAAACAAGACAAAAAAAGAAATACAGCATATTATATCTGATAAAGAAAAATATTTTTCAAAACAAATAGGCGGGTCAAAAGAAATATTTGATATTACTATCCCCGGTAGGAATTTTGGAATAGGTACCGTTCATCCCATAGAATTGATTCTTCGACAGACTCAGGAAATATTTTTGGGCATGGGATTTCGTTTTGTTGACGGACCTGAGATTGAGTTAGACTACTACAATTTTGAAGGTTTAAATATTCCCAAAGATCATCCGGCTAGAGATGACCAGGATTCTTTTTATATTAACCCTGAAGTATTGCTTAGAACTCAAACTTCCCCTATGCAGGTAAGAACCATGGAAAAACAGCCAGCACCTGTTCGGATAATTTCAACAGGGAAATGTTACCGCAGGGATTCTATTGATAGTACCCATACGCCTATGTTTCACCAGATAGAAGGGTTAGCAGTTGATAAAGATATTTCGTTAAGCGATCTCAAGGGAGTAATTACCGAATTTTGCAAGCAAGTTTTTGGCAAAGACAGAAAAGTAAGATTCAGACCAGGTTATTTTCCTTTTGTGGAACCAGGTGCAGAGGTTGATGTATCATGCGGCCTATGCAATGGAAAAGGTTGTCGTTCATGCGGACATACTGGATGGCTTGAGATTATGGGAGCAGGGATGGTACATCCGAATGTATTGGAAATGGCAGGTTATAATTCTGAAGAACTAACCGGTTTTGCCTTTGGGATGGGCGTAGAAAGAATTGCCATGCTGAAATATGGCATTAATGATATTCGTTTATTCTTTGAAAATGATTTACGTTTTCTAACTCAGTTTAAATAGGATGTAATACTTACGAGGGGAGAAAAATATATATGCAAGTCTCATATAATTTACTTAAAGAATATGTTGATATTGAATTATCACCCGATGACTTAGCGGATAGGCTTTCTATGAATGGTATTGTTGCAGAACACAAGAAAGCAGTCTTTGATGGTATAGAAGGCGTTGTAGTAGGAGAAATAAAGGAAATTAAACTCCATAATCAGAATGATAATTTGTCTATTTGTCGGGTAGATATAAAAAATAGGGAATTAGAAGTAGTCTGTGGTGCAAAGAACATGAGGGTTGGTGATTATGTTCCTTTTGCGACAGAATCTGCGATTTTACCCGGCTTGGGAAAAGTTACAGAAAAAGAGATACAGGGAGTATTGTCGAAAGGGATGATTTGTTCTGCCTCTGAATTGGGATTGGAGAAAAGCAAATCCACGGGTGTCCTTATTTTGGATAATAAATATCCTCTGGGAGAAGAGATAGCTAACCTGAGGGGTATAGGAAATGATGTTATATTTGATTTTGAAATATTTTCCAATCGCCCTGATTTAATGAGTATTATAGGTATTGCAAGAGAAATAGCTGCTTTCAGCGGTAAAGAATTACATATTCCCGAAATAAATATTTTAGAAATAGATGTAAATATAAGCGAAAAAATATCTATACAGGTGGAAGACAAGGACTTATGTCCCAGGTATGCCGGCAGGATTGTACAGGGAGTAAAAATAAAGGAATCTCCTTTTTGGCTAAGATGGAAATTGTTTTTATTAGGAGTCAGACCAATTAACAATATAGTTGATGTTACCAATTATGTTATGATGGAGACAGGACAACCCCTTCATGCTTTTGATTTGGATTATATTCATGGGAAAAAAATTATTGTCAGAAGGGCGAAAGCGGGCGAAAAGTTTAATACCTTAGATGGCGTTGAACGGGAATTGACGGAAGAAAATCTAGTTATTGCTGACAAGGAGAAAGCCATTGCACTTGCCGGAGTAATGGGTGGCGAGAATTCCGAGATAAAAGATTATACCAAGGATATTTTTTTAGAATCAGCTTATTTTAATCCGGTAAATAACCGGAGGACTAGCCGTTATTTATCTCTAAGAACAGATGCTTCAAATCGGTTCGAAAAAGGAATTGATCCTTGTGGACAAATTTATGCATTAAACAGAGCAGCTTTCTTAACTAATCAGATAACATCAGGCAACATTCTTACCGGAGTCATTGACCAGAGTAGTGAAAATATAAGCAACACACAGGAAATTAAATTAAATTTCGACAAAGTAAAAAAAATAATGGGTATAAAAATTGCACAATCTGACCAGGAATCAAGAAATGAAATAAGTGAATTACTAAAAAGATTAGAATTCAATATTACCTATCAAGATAACTCTTCTATAAAAGCAATACCGCCAACTTTTAGAGGAGATATACAAAGAGATGTTGATATTATCGAAGAAATTGCCAAAATATATGGGTATGATAAAATACCTTCTACTTTATTTAAATCAACTGTTGTTCAAAAAGGTATAAGTGAGAGACAAAAAATAGTTGACAAAATTAGCAATATTCTGGTAGGTTGTGGCCTGCACCAAACGATTAATTATAGCATGATAACACCTATCTATTTTGACTGGATGAATTTGCCCAATTCTCACCCTTTACGTGAAACAGTTCGTTTATTAAATCCATTGATTCAAGACCAAACTGTAATGCGAACTACTTTAATACCGGGTATACTTAAGTCGATTCAATGGAATATCAATCATAAAGTAGAAGAAATTAAAATATTTGAAATCGGCAAAGTATTTATGCAACAGAAAAATAGACAGAATAGTAAACTGCCTTTGGAAAAATTAAAGGTGGCCGGGGGAATAAGCAAAATTGGTAGGGGTGATATATGGGGGAAAGCAGAAAAGTGGGATATATTTTATTTAAAAGGGATTTTAGAAACAGTTTTTGATAATATAGGTTTACAAAATAAAAATATCTCCTATATTCATGGTAATTTTCCCGCATTTGATACAGAAAGAAACGGATTAATAGAAGTGAATAACCAGGAAGTAGGGATATTTGGCAAAATATCCCAAAATATTTCAAATATTATGGATATTCCTGAAGATATTTTTCTTTTTGAACTTGATTTGTCTTTATTGTATTCTCATACTGACCAAAAGATTACTTTTAAACCTTTGCCCAGGTATCCTACTATAAATAGAGATATAGCGATTATTGTTGCTGAACAAATTAGCGTTGATCAAATAAATAAGACCATATTGGAAGTCAATTCCCAAATAATAAAAAAAGTAGAATTGTTTGATATATTCAGAGGCAAACAAATCGAAAAAGGATACAAGAGCGTAGCTTTTTCAATTATTTTTCAAGCAGAAGATCGAACTTTAACTGACGAAGAAGTCGACAAAATGATAGAAAGTGTTAAAATACAATTAAGGAATCGTTTCCAGGCAGAATTAAGGCAATAGACCTTCTATAGAATAAAAAAAACAGGGGGATAGTAAAAAATTATTAACTGGGTTGATTTAATCATTCTTGTTATTATCTTATTCAATGTTTTTTTAGGCTTTAAGAGAGGTATTATTGCAGAAGTACTTACGCTTTTTGGATTGATTTCCGCTATTTTTATCGCCATTTTCTGGTATGCTGATTTAAGTTTATTTTTGATAAAACAATTTAAATGGAATCAAGCCTTATCAAATATTATAAGTTTTATTCTTATTTTTATTGCTGTTATTATTTTCTTCCGATTGCTAGAAAATTTATTGAGCCATATTACTGCCCTGTTGTTATTGAATTGGATTAACAATCTCGGTGGGGCCTTGTTTGGATTTATTAGAGGGACAATCATTGTTGGATTATTGTTATTCTTGGTTAATTTTTTCCCCTTGCCCTTGGAGATCCAATATCAAATAAGACAATCCGTGTTAGCAGAACATTTTCTTAATGGAATAATTGTTGTTTATAATTCATTAAAGGAATGGTTGCCAGGTCATTTCCAGTTTGAGATTGAATTTCTAAAAGATAGATTTTATCAAAATATTAGTACCTAAAATAAAATAAAGCAGTTGAGTAGTGATGAATAAACACCTTTTTACAATATTAGAATACCCCAGAATAAAAGAATTATTAAAAAGAGAACTTTATACTTCCCCAGGTGAACGATTTCTAAAAAAATTAAGTCCTACGTCAGATTTTTTGCTTGTCCAGGAATGGCAGCGGGAAACTACGGAGATGAAGAGTATTTTAGAAATAGAAGGTAGTCCACCATTTGTAGCTTTGGAGGATATTGAGGGTGATATAAAACATGCTGAGATACATGGCAGTATCTTGACTGCAAAAACACTCTTAACTATTAGCAGAGTATTAGAATGTTTCTATTTAATAAAAGATTTTTTTAATAAAATATCTGATGAAAAGTATCTGCTTATTAAAAGCAAAATAGATAAATTAAAAGTCTTCAGGCTATTGGAAAAAGAAATCAAGAATTGCATTAATGAAGAAGCTGAAATTGTTGATGGAGCCAGTCAGGTTTTAAAGAAAATACGGCAACAGATTCGAAGTACAGAAAAAAATATCCGTGATAAATTGGAGCATATAGTCAGGGATCCCCAAAACCGTACTTTTATCCAGGATGATATTATTACTATGCGCCAGGGTAGGTTTGTTTTACCTATAAAGCAGCAAGAAAAAGCTAAATTCCCCGGAATTGTCCATGATAAGTCTGAAAGCGGAGTTACTGTCTTTGTTGAACCATTGCCAATAGTAAAACTTAATAATGAGTTAAGGGAACTATACCAGGAAGAAAAAAAAGAAGAATATAGGATACTGCAAAAACTAACGGCTTTAGTTGGGCAGAATAGCAAAGATATCTTAAATTCCTATCAAGAACTAGGCAATTTGGACTTTGTAAATGCAAAAGCCAAGCTAAGTCAACAGATGAGAGCAATTGAGCCAAAGGTCAATAACAGAGGTCTTATTTATTTAAAAAAAGCAAGGCATCCGCTTCTAAAAACTTCTGTTGTTCCAATCAATATTGAATTAGGAAAAGAGTTTGATGTTTTGGTAATTACCGGGCCTAATACTGGAGGAAAAACCGTTACCTTAAAAACGGTTGGACTATTGCATCTAATGACACAATCCGGGTTACATATTCCTGCTGGCATAGATAGTGAAATTGCCGTTTTTAGAAAAATATTTGCCGATATTGGTGATGAACAGAGCATAGAACAAAACCTAAGCACATTTTCTGCCCATATGAAACAGATTATTGAAGTTTTGGATTTAGCTGATGAAAATTCATTAGTTTTGTTGGATGAATTAGGTGCTGGTACCGATCCGTCGGAAGGGTCTGCTTTAAGCATGGCGATTCTTGATTCCCTAAGGTCCAAAGGAGGGAGGGTTCTGAGCACAACGCATCATGATAGCATTAAGGCTTATGCTTATTTGACTGACCGAGTGATGAATGCCAGAGTGGAATTTGATGAAAATACACTTCAGCCCACCTATGAAATCACAATTGGGCTTCCCGGAAAAAGTTGCGCTTTTTCTGTTGCAGAAAAATTAGGGATGCCTAATAGGGTGATAAAAGATGCGCAGAAATATTTAGAAAAAGAAAAACTGGATTTAGAAAATCTGATTAAAAAGATGGAGAAAGACAGAAACCTAATGGCGGTTAACTTAGAGTATTCTGAAAAGGAAAAAAGGGAAATTATAGAATTAAAAAAAGAACTCGAGACAAAAATTGGCACATTTGAAAGTGAGAAAAAAAAGATTGTACTAGATGCATATCGGGAGGCAGAAGAAATTATTTCTTCTACAGAAAAGAGAGCTAAGGAAATTATTAATTCTATAAAAAGCAAAGGAATTGACAAGGAAAAACTTATAGAAGAGCAGGGTTCTTTGAAACGGTTGAACGAAGAAATAGAAAAGAATATAAACAAATATAAACCTTCTCAGAAAAAAGAAGAACAATTTACTGAAGGTGATTTTGTTTTAATTAAGAGTCTTAATAGAGAAGGAAAAATTATTGAAAAAAATAAAAAAAAGAACCAATATTTAATCCAGATTAATCACCTTAAACTCACAATTTCTTTTGATGACATTAAAAGAACAAATAAAAATAAGGTGCGGAAAGTTAATTCTGAAAAAATAGACTATATAGCAAGTTACCCATTACAAAGAAACCGGTTAGAGAAAAAATCAAAATTTAGTCACAAAATTAATATACGCCAAATGACTGTAAGAGATGCACAGATTAGACTGGAAAAATATCTTGATGATGCTTTTTTATTAAATGTATCTCCAGTATATATAATTCATGGCAAGGGTAAGGGTATTTTAAGGGAAAATGTTGTTCAATTACTAAATCAGTTATCTTATGTTAAATCATATCGTCATGGTGAACCTCATGAGGGAGGAGAAGGGGTTACCATAGTTTATTTCTAAGCAATCGTATTCCAACTTTGGACTTCAGGTGAAAAATTGTTATCTAGTTACTCTTAATCTTTTTATGGTAAAACCCGTTTATTTAACTATTAGTTAAATAAAACTATTTTGTATAGATGTTAATCCCTTTGTTCCAATCTTCTTTTGAGTTCTTCCACTAATGATTGCAATGTATCTTCTTTCTTTTCTTCTATTTGAGGAGTCTCTTCCTGTTGATCATCTTGCTTTAGATTTTCTATCTCATCAAGTAAAGGAAATTTCTTTTTACCTTCAATAACCGGGAGCTCTTCCTGGGAAGGTTTTGACGGTTCAGCGATTATTTGTGATGACAGTGATGATTCTCCCTGGCAAACTTGCTGAGGTTCCGTTCCTGAAATAAATGTAACTTTTACTGTTTTTTCACATTGTTTACCTGGCAATAGCCCGGTTTTTTCACAAACGGTAATTTCGTTGACATTTTTCGCTCTTGGAAAATCTTTTATTGGTTGTTCCTGAAGTGCGCTTAGCATAAAATCATGCCATATTGGAGCTGCTACTACACCGCCAGTCATTTTGTTACCCAGTGTTTTCCTATTATCATTTCCTATATAAACTGCACAGGCTAATTCAGGTGTAAAACCCACAAACCAGGCATCAATGCATTCATTGGTTGTTCCTGTTTTCCCAGCAGCAGGTCGGTTAATTTGCGCATTCCAACCTGTTCCTCTTTCAATAACACCTTCCATTAACTTTATGAGTGTATAGCAAGCTTCTTCTGAAAATACTTTTTTGCTTATGGAGCTATTTTGTTCCAGAACTTTACCATTATGATCCTCTATTTTAAGTATAGAAATTGGTTCTATATAGGTTCCCATATTAGCAATCGTGGAATAAGCTGAAACCATTTCCAGTGGTGTTACTTCTGAAGTTCCTAATGCCAAAGATAGATCAGGCCTTAAAGAGCTTCTTATCCCGGCTTTCTGGGCATTTTGGATTACATCTCTCACTCCCACTCTTTCTAGTAATTTTACCCCAATTATATTTATTGAGTCTTCAAAGGCCTCTCTAAGTGTGACAGAACCCCTGAATTCTTTTTCGTAATTTTCTGGTGACCAGCCGTTCTCATATACAATAGGAGCGTCTTCCAGAACAAGACTGGGGGAAAGTCCCTTTTCAATAGCGGTTAGATATACAAAAGTTTTAAAGGCAGATCCAGGCTGCCTATCTGCCTGAGTAGCCCTATTAAATTCACTTTCTTCATAATTCTTACCACCTATCATAGCCTTGATATGGCCGGTTTGAGGCTCAATGGCAATAATTGCTCCTTCTTTATTACTTTTCAGGAATGCATCCTCAGCTTTTTTTTGCAGTTCCAGGTCAAGTGTAGTGTAAATTTTTAATCCACCCTTAAAAACCATATTAACCCCGTATTGCTCCAGCAATTTGGTGCGGATGTAACTAGAAAAATGAGGTGCAACTTCTAAGTTATCTCTATTATGGTTAAATATAATTTTTTCTTCTTTCGCTTGATTATATTCATTTTCACTAATATAGCCCAAATTAAACATTCTTCTTAATATAACATTTTTTCTATTTAAAGAAGCTTCTATATTAATAAAGGGAGAATAATAATAGGGCCTTCGGGGAATACCAGCGATTAGAGCACTTTCGGCAAGGGAAAGGTCTGATGCAGGTTTAGAAAAATATAGTTCTGATGCTGAGGCAATACCATGGGCACCATGACCAAAATAGATAAGATTGAGGTACATTTCTAGGATTTCATTTTTTGTAAAGGTTCTCTCAATCTGCAAGGCAAGCAATGCGTCTTGTATTTTGCGGCTGAGAGATTCTTCCCTTGTCAAGAAAGTGTTAACTGCAAGTTGCTGGGTAATTGTACTTCCCCCTTGGGCAATCCTTCCTTCTTTTATATTTTCAATCAATGCCCTTATAATGCCACGGATACTAATACCATAGTGTTGATAAAAGTTACTATCTTCAATGGCAATAAAGGCACTAATAAGGTGATTTGGGAGTTGATCCAGGGAAATAGGTGTTCTATTCTCTTGAAAGAATTCCGATATCAAATTTCCATTAATATCATATACTTTACTGGTAATCGGATTAATGAAATTACTTGTTTGGACCAGATCAACCATTTTTTGGCTGGAAAAAGAAACAAGAAAAGCAAATGATACTACAAATGATAGAATAAACAAAAATAAGGAGATAAATACTACTTTAGCAAAAAAAGGTTGAGTCCTATTCTTTTTATTTTTCTTAGAGCTTTTTTTATTCATATAATCTTTTCATATTAATATTAAATAATCTTATTATCATATTCGAACATGTTCTAATTTCTATTTTAATATAATGTGTCAATCTTTTTAAGTAACTCTAAATATGCTATAATTGTTTAAGTTTTTGTCAAAAAAGGAATTAGAATTGCTTAGTCCAAATTATATTGTTCGTATTGCATTAATTGCTGCAATATATGTTACCATAAATATCATTTTTGCACCAATTAGTTATGGTCCAATTCAAATTAGGCTTGCTGAAACATTATCCGTATTGCCATTTATTGATCCGGCTGCTATCGGTGGGTTATTTCTAGGTTGTATCCTCTCGAATTTATGGGGTGGTCTGGGTATCGTTGATGTATTGGGTGGGAGTTTGTGTACATTATTAGCAGCTATTTTAACTTATAGAATGACAAAACCATTCCTTGCTCCACTCCCGCCGGTAATAGTAAATGCCATAGGAGTAAGCCTGTATTTACATTTATTGTTTGAACTTCCATATTGGTTAACAGTGACCTATATTGGTATCGGACAAATAATTGCCTGTTATATGTTTGGTTATCCTTTATTGATTGTTCTGCTGAAAAGAAAAATATGGTTATATCGACATTAATTGTGAAAGAAAAAAGAACTAAAAAAGTTAAACCTCTTTTAGATAGAGGTTTTTAAAGCCACCCGCTATGCGGGTGAGGTATTTATTGACTTAAGAATAATAAATACAATTGGCAATTTTAATATAATTACAGAGAATGAGAGGGGATAAAATGGATTTAGCTGATGAAATGAAAATAATTAGGAGAGGTACAAATGAGATTATTTCTGAAGAGGAATTAGAAAAAAAACTGATATATTCTAAAAAGATAAATCATCCACTGCGAATAAAGCAGGGCTTTGACCCCAGTGCTCCCGATATACATTTAGGCCATACAGTGGGATTACGAAAATTGAGGCATTTTCAGGATTTGGGCCATGATGTGTATTTTCTTATAGGTGATTTTACCGGTATGATAGGTGATCCAAGTGGGCGATCCGCAACACGAAAACAATTGACACCAGATGAAGTGAAAAAAAACGCCGAAACCTATAAAGAACAGGTTTTTAAAATATTGCATCCGGAAAAAACTATTGTAGAATTTAACAGTCACTGGTTAGGTAAATTATCATTTGTTGATGTAATTGAATTGTGTTCCAAGTATACTGTAGCCCGAATGCTGGAGAGAGATGATTTTTCCCACCGATTTCAGGAGAAAAAGCCAATTGGCGTCCATGAGTTTTTATATCCATTGATGCAAGGTTATGACTCTGTTGCCCTAAGGGCGGATGTCGAATTGGGAGGCACTGATCAGAAATTTAATCTGCTCGTAGGTAGAGACTTGCAAAGAGAATATGGACAAGAACCACAGGTTATTATTACTATGCCAATTATTGAGGGTACTGATGGCGTAGAGAAAATGAGTAAAAGTCTGGGAAACTACATTGGTATCAATGAAAATCCTGCCGATATGTATGGAAAAATTATGTCTATACCTGACATATTAATGCTAACTTACTTCAGGTTATTAACTGATGTGCCAGAGCAGGAATTAGTGAAACTTGAGAAAAATATCAACGAAAATCAAATTCATCCTCGTGATATTAAGAAAAAATTAGCCAAGGAAATTGTCACAATATATCATGGATACAGTCTTGCTAATGAAGCTGAAAATCATTTTGAACAAGTTTTTCAAGATAAAATGGATCCCGATAATATTCAAAATCTGCTTATCCCCGCAGTTGAGTTAAAGGAAAACAAGTTATGGATTGTCAAGTTAGTAAAAATGACTAAATCACTCAAAAGTACAGGTGAGGTTATTCGACTTATCAAACAAGGTGGCATAAGAATTAATCATAAGAAAATTACTAATGCAAACACTGATTTAAAAATAGAAGATGGTGATATTCTAAGGATAGGTAAGTTAAATTTCTATCGGATCAAAATTGGTTAAAATTTTTATACCTGGCTAACGTACAAAGTTATAATGAGCATTTGATATATTATAATATAGATACTTGTATTAATAATTTGTTTTTTATTCAACCATGAAAAACTATCTTCTTAAAAGGTGGTAATGGTTAAATAAGTTGGTTTTACCATAATAAGATAAAGAGAAGCTATTTTGCAATTTATCACCTGAACTCCAAAGCAGGTAGTTGTATTGTTTAGAAACATTCAGTAAAATATAAGAATAAAGCCGAACCAAAAGTAACTAAAAAAAGCTAAAAACTTTTTTGGGGGTCTTAAAGCCACTCGCTCTGCGAGTACGATATTTGCTTCTTACCAATAAAAATTATAAAAAATATTTAGATGAATATGAGATTTATTCGCTTGAAAAAAAATTATTTTCGTATTATAATATTTTTTGCAGTAAGAAGGGTGAATTGTCAAAAAAATATTTCAAATATTTCCCAATATTTTCTTGACAACACCCCCCAACTCTGTTACTATCTAACTTGCCCCTTCTCTCGGGTGACCTTTCAGGTCTG
>CAZAJW010000343.1:0-18417 GCA_964485485.1 uncultured Atribacterota bacterium
TTTGTAAAGATCGTAATCCCAGTTATTTCTCTTACATATATTTTCCAATATATTAATTTGTTCAGGTATACTGTATTTATCATCTCTAGCCTGCTTATTGCTTGATACCCTTACATAACAAGCCACTTTTTCTTCTTTACCCATATCTGTAATCTTAAAATTATATTTTTATTTATTATATATAATTAAGTATCTTTTACCAATAATTCACTATCCAATTTTGATAAAATCAATTCATAAATATCAATAAATATATCATCGTCATTTCCTTCTTCATTATAAATCCTAATTATTCTATTAATATCTTCATCCATTGGAAGCACTCTTTAATATCTCTTTTATCAAATATATTATTTCCATCTGTTACTATTACCCCTAACATAAAAGATATTTAATAATAGCATAATGTTGCATATTCAACAATATATTACCAATAGCCTATGCTCTTATCCTAAACTTAATAACTAATAACTTACAAATTATTTCCTTAATTAGATATGGGATAAACCAATAATAACAGCTTACAGCCTTAATTTTTAAGGAAATATTTATATATAGTTTTAGTATTGTCTTATATATTAGTTTACAAAATTGTTAACTTTACTTTTTTGTAATATCCATAACTATTGATATAGTAAATACTTATATGACAATTTTATAAAAAACTAATAGAACTAAAATTAATATCTAACTACATAAAACTATATAAACGAGATATGAAACACTGTATTAAAACTTTTCCTAAAGCCTTAAAGGAAATAATGGATAAAAAAGATATAATACATAGGAAATTAGCAGCCAAAACCAATTTTAGTTTTAGTTATTTTTGTGTTCTTAAAAAAAGAAAAGGACATCCGCCTGTAGAAACTATTAAAAAAATTGCTAAAGGATTGGAAATCCCTCCAGAATACTTCCTAGAATATAGAATCGATAAGTTGGAAAAACTTCTTATAGATAACCCAAATATAACCGATTATGTTCTTGATTTTGTTGAAGATCTAGTTGAAAATGGTAATTCAAAAGTTAATGATAAAAAAAAAGAATTTTTAAAATATCACCCCGGTACTTCTTAATCTACTTAAAACCTAACAAAATATAATTTTCTAGAATTTAGAATATTCTTTAGGCATTTCTACGATTAATTTTCCTGAAGGATCATATATTTTCTCTGGAAACGAATGACCGATGAAATTATTAAATTTTAAATTTATAACGTTAAACTTCTGTCTTTCTCTATCAAAACAAGCAGTTTTTAAATCTTTTATTGGCTTTAAGTTAACAATCCCCTGTTCATATGGAGGAGTAATCAAAAATGGACTGTTATTAAATAAATCTTTGATAGTCCTTAGTACCGGAGCAAAATCATTATCACCTGACATCAGAAAACACCTGTCATATCTTTTCAAATAAGCGTCTCTTAGAAGGGAAAGAGAAATATTTACATCTGTTTGTTTTTCTTCTCTTATAATAAAATATTTGTTGCCTTTAAAATTACAACCTTTTACCCTGCATAATTTTCTCTTCCTACTAAAATAACCTTTTATTATTTTAATCCCCTGGGATTCTAATGCCGTAATATATTTATTATGCCTTTTAACAGCATCCAAACCAAAATCCTGTGTTATTGCAGTAAAGAAACATATATCAGATATTTCTTCGTAAGGTTTCAAGAGAGATTTAAAAAGACTTCTATAGTTTAACTGTTTATAGCAGATTCCAGTCTTTTTCTGGTATTCATTTATACGGTGGTAAATATTAAAACCGTCAATATAAAGGCTTACTTTAGATTTTCTCATACTATTTTATTTAAAAAAATACCCCTGGCCGTAACATTGTTACCCAGGGGGTCCTATGATTCAACATCATAGGGATGTATAATTATTATATAAAATTTATACAGACTTTGTCAAAACTATCAATCCATTATAGTGACTAAAATCCCCTGTGTAGTAACCAGTAAAAATCTCTTACGATATAAACTGTTACCTCATATTCAATCTCCACTCCACTTTCGTAATGAGCTATAAATTTAAATGTACATTCACTATCATGAAAGTTTATAAAAGACTCATCCCAGATATATCCTTCCCACCTACTGCCTGAAGAATGGGTAAGATCGGTTTCAAATTCTGTATCCACAAGTTCCACATGTATTGAATCCGGTTCAAAATCCCCTGTAGCATATGCATTTAATATAAACTTCTCACCATTAAAGAACACCTCATACGCCCTTGGGCTATCTTCAGTTCCGGTATTAGACAAGTTATAATTTATCCTATTTTTATCCCACTGAAGCGCATGTAAAACTCTGCCGGTAAGATTTATATCCGCCTCAACCCAGTGTCCTTCTTCTACCCAGATATCTTCATATTCCCAATGAGATGTATCTATCCAATCAGTAGTGGTGTAGTAATGCCAATATCCTTGAGATACTGTATAGGAAGTATCCACCCAGACTTTAGTAGTATAATAATCCCAGTAGCCTTGAGTTACAGTATAAGAAGTGTCAACCCATCTCCTGTCAGTTCTGGTTTCCCAGTGAGAAGTATCAACATAATAAGAATCAGTATAGCTTTGCCAGTATCCAGAACTTACCCATACCTGGTAAGATTCTCGTACACTTTCCAGGACATAGTTACATACGTATCTAATTGCATAAATCCTGCCACCATAGGACGGCCGATAATCTATTGCATATTTATAATACTTATATCTTTTTCCGTTAATTACTCCCGAATAGTATCCTGCATATTTGGCAAAAGATGAGTAAACACTCCAGCCATAGCTGTCGGTGCCGTATATAAATACCTTATTTGTAGACACCCACTCATCTACATACCTGTACCTTGTTTCCCAGTGAGAAGTATCCACCCATCTTTGTGCAGTATAGTAATTCCAGTAGCCGCTTGTAACCCATACCCTGTAAGTATAATCCTCCCAGTACCCTTGATTTACCGTATAGGAAGTATCTATCCATCTTCTCTGCTGGACTTCTTTCCAGTATCCCTGGTTCACTGTATAGGAAGTATCTATCCATTCCTGTCTTGGAGTTACTTGCCAATAGCCTCCTTCTATATATTCAGTAGGTCTTGTTTCCCAGTGAGAAGTATCAACCCAGAATTTCTGTATCTCTGCAGCTAAATCTGCCGGCATTATAAAAACTGCCAATATGAATATAATTAAAAATGCAAATACTTTTAGTTTGGCTGGTCTTACAGGTTTCATAATAAATACCTCCTACTCCGTAAAGAAGTTAAGCACTTTATATTCTTCACCGGTGTAGTAATCTTCGTACTTGCTGTCCTGTACTCTTATATATTTCCCTACCAGGTTTTTTAAATCCTCTATGCTGCCAAGGTCTTTAAAATCTAAGATTATATGATCGCATACAAAATATTCCACACTTGTATCAACTTCTGTGTTGTAGCTACTGAGGTCAAAAATAATCTGGTAATCACTAACCTCCTCACAGAAATAACTTCCATTTTTAAATTCCTTATCCACTGTAAAATAAACTTTGTTATCCTCAATTTTTTCTACTGTTCCCTTATACAAATAATCATGTATTGGTTTAGGTTCTGCTGTATCTTCATACATTACTACTTCTTCACCTGTTTCTTCATCTTTTACAATTATTTTTTTCATTTTAACTACTACTTCATTACCGTCCTTGTCTACAAATCTTTCCGTAATTAATTCAGACTCATCAGTCTCGGCTGAAGCCTCGTTCTTTATTTTCTGTTGGTTAATCTTATTTTCTATTCTTCCAACCAGGTCGAATTTAATTACAAGAAATATACCGATCACTATAAGTACAATTAGAATTATGTTTATTATTTTCCATTTCTTCATAAACCTTTTCCTTGCAAGTACTTTTTAAAAACAAAAATCTTAATTAGACAATTTGTATAAATATACCATAATGTTGTCTAAACAACAATTTATAGAAAAAATATTTTAGGCACCGCTTCTTTTATTTGATCTAATTAAATGCCTTAAATACGACCTTACTTTTAAAAAGAAGAAATATTATTTTAATTGAAACTAATAATAGGTTTGTTTAGAATATCTATTAATAATAAAATCATTTATTAAACAAATTATTAAGGGTTGAAAAATCTCTTGGATTGTATTTTTCAAATTTATTCAGTTCAATATACAACCAATAGAATTTTATTTGACTTTCAATTTTATTTATGTCTTTACATCATTGAGCTAATCTTTCCAATTTCAATGGTACATTTAAATCTTCTAAACCTTTTGTCTCAATGATGTATATTTCTTTTTCATTTCTTTTAACAATAAAATCAGGATAGTAGTCTTTGATATCACCATTGGTATCCTGATAATCAATCTTGAAATGGACTGCATAATAATTCTTAACATATGAAATAATATCTTCACAACCCTCTAAGAAGTTTGCGAATTCCAATTCGAAATGGCTGTCCCCAATTATTCTATTAAATACACTTTTTTTAGGTGTGGTATAAGGTTTTTCCTTCACAACAAAAGGTCTTACCTGACTAATCTTTATATAGTTTTTAATCTCTGCTTCTCCCTTATCTGCAACCGTAAGGTCGTTAATCTCCTTTTTAAATGTTTCAATTATTGTCTTAGTAGCTACGAGTTCTGATAAATTTCTAATTGTATTTAAACTATTAAGATCTATTTCTTTTCCATATAGATGATTTTTTATAAAAATCTTCACTTTTCCAAACAAAATATCATAACCACTTACCAATCGTAGTTCCCTCATTATGGACTGAGTAAAAAAACTAATAACACTTTGATAATTTGGGATTGTACTTGTATTTAATTTTGTAGTATGAGTAACTTTTCCATTAGTAATATCCCTGAATATAATCTCTCGTTGTTCCTCCTTAGAGAATTGATGATATTCAATAATCTGAAAATTGAACTTTTCTAAATTAAGTTCGGAAAGGTTTTTGTATTCACGATATACCCTTGGAGTCAAAACTGGTATTTTAATATCCAGTTTTTCAATATCTTTTTTAACGTTTTCTTTATCTACTTCAATAACAAGAGGAGCATTCGGGGGTGTCCTCTCGCTCATTTTCTTATATTCAAGTTCTACACCTTCGGTTTTTATAGATTCTACAAAATCCATAAAGGCATCGGTCCCAATAACACTTAAGGATTCCTCGATATCCTTACCCCAATACATTCTTCTCAAACCCCTGCCAAGCGTCTGTTCTGGTAAGATATTGGCTGCTGCTGAATAAGCTCTAAGGCCAACTATAGTTGTTACATTACGAACATCCCAGCCTTCCTTTAGCATCATAACTGATACAATGGCTCTATAACGGCTATCATCGCTATCAATATTATTTGCGTCTTTCCTTAATTTTTCTAACTCCTCTTTTCCTTTCCCAGTAACAGCCTCAGAAATTTCACCATTTTTCTTCGTATGTATAACTAGAACTTTACCTTTTAAGTCAGAGTATCTATTCTCAAGATATTTAGCTACTGAATCACAATTCTTGGTATCATCTGTCATTACAAATAATATCGCTTTCTTACCAGCTTTATTATTTTCTTTAGATGCTTTTTCCCATTCAAGGTATCCAAGATGAATGAAGTCCTCATATTTTTCAGTAAACTTTGAGCTCTTTTTTTCAATCAGCTGGGTTCTACTAGCGCTATCTGGAAGAGCGGGATGTTTTACAATATTTTGATAAATGGCTTCCACCAATGGATAGTCAGCTACTGTCTGGACAAAAATTGCTCCATTATTATGTCTAGGAGTTGCAGTAGTATCAACTTGGAGAGAAAGTTCTCCACCTTTCATTTTTAGATTGTTATGAATATCCTGAATTGATTTAAACCAAGCCATTTTTGAATCATGGATATGATGAGCTTCGTCATTTAGGATGACTAATTCATTAACATCTCTAACAATATCACTTAAATCAACTTTTGAATCCTGTGTTTTACCAGTTGGTCTTTTCCCGAGGAAGTATTCTGTAGTATCATCATCTTCATAGGTCGGGATATTGTTATTGCTTTCATAAACTCTATGGATATTAGTGAGAAAAATATTCCCAGTCTTACGCACTATTCCAATGTTATCCTGAATATGCAAAGTACATTGGAAATCATCCCTCCAGTTTCTACCCTCATATCCATTCTCTGGAATAATAGGATCACTATTAAAAACTCTAAGGCCATCAAAATCAGCCCTTAAACGGTCAAGAACAATTATATTAGGGGCAATTATTAAAAAATTCCTTGCAAGGTTTGAATCGTCTTCATATGTTTTATGGAAATAGCTCCAAGCTAAAATAAGAGATAATACTTTTGTCTTTCCTGTACCAGTAGCCATTTTAATAACAAAACGGCGCCAGTCCTCATCAAACATTCCAGCACTAACTGCTTCTGAAGCATCAAAACGAAGTAAATCATACTTATCCTTAACATTTACCACATCAACCAAATATATAATTGTTTCAACTGCTTCTCTTTGTGCAAAAAAATAAGTAAATTTATCTATTTCACCATTTAATTTAGTAATTGGATGTTCTTTCTGAAACCACCACTTTAATAGCGTTTTGCTAGTATTTTTAGCACCTTCATATTCAGAATCTCTCCATTCCTTTACCTGTTTTCTTAAATTAGCGACCAGTGGTGGCAAAAGTTTCTCATATGTTTTTCCCCTTAATGCTTCGTCTGCTGGAAACCATCGTATCTCTGGATCCAAAATAACATATGGTGACTTAGGAAAATCTTGGTGTAATCCCATATTCTATATCCCTACTTCAATTATTTTCATAGTGTCATTACCAAAAATATCGACAACCTTTACCGCTATTTTTCTTCTACCTCTTGGTACTTGCTTGTAAATACTTGTTAATTCTATTTCACGGTTTTTCTTGGTTCTAAAAGACTGCCATTCATTTTCAAAAATATAGTCACCGGTCCACTTTTCCTCATAATCATCAAGCTTTAGTCTGCCGTTAAACCACCAGACTTCAGTCTGGTGATGGATAGGCTTTGTTCTATTTATAGAAGACAGTTGATGCCCCCGACTTCAGTCGGGGGAGTTTCATTAAAAATTTTATGGTTCAAATCCTCTCTCCCCAGCCATTCCGTATGGATACCCTCCTTGACAAAAATAAACATTTGTCATACATTGTATACATGATATTTTATGAAAAATCGGTGCAGAAAAGTTATAAAAAAGGATTAATACCGAAAAAGACAATTGAACTTTTTCATAATGCATTTTTATCACTGGATTTGACCGATGATTTTAGTTTATTTGATATTAAGAAAATAAAAGGTGATTATAAAAGAGATTATTACAGATTAAGAAAAGGTAAGTACAGAGCAATTTTTTATATTCTAAATAACGATTATTATATAATCCATATTGGAAAAAGAGAAGAGGTGTATAACAGATGGCAGTAGTATCAGTAAGATTTAATTCAAAAGAAGAAAAAATTTTAAGAACACTTAAAGAATATTTTAACTGTGATTCTTCAAATTTAATAAAAAGATCTATCCTGGAATTATATGAAGAAATTCACGATAGGGAGATTATTGAAAAATTTGAAGTAAAAGAAGATGCTTCAAAGACAAAATTTATTAAAATTGATGATATTTTAAATCCTTAAAATATTAACCAGGCTGATTAATTCATTTAAGAATTGGTTCGAAATTTCGCAACCCGGGGCAGCCATTCAGAACGACTTTTGCAGTTTTGTATATTTACAAGAGCATCAAAGGGTTTTTTAAGTTCAAATTCAAGAATTTTACCTCTTAATTTTAAGTTCGAAAGTAAAAAATTAATAAGGGCTTTTTTCTGCTCGACTTTAGAACTTTTAAATAATTCCGGTGCTCTAGAACATAGGTTTAGTAAGGAAATAAGCGATATTGTATATATTTCATCAGCTTCTGTTATCTTCTTTAATTTATCAGCTAACTCATATTGTCTACCCTTTAATTCCCTTGCTTTTTTATCGTATTCATCCTGAGTAATTCTCCACAAAAAAAGGGGGGCAACTCGTTTCCTAACAGCATAGCGCTTTGATAGATAATGCTATCAAACCAAGTACGTTTTACACTGGTTATTTTAGCTAAGAACATAATTCCTGTTTAAATCTATTTATTATGCATTTAGATTAATAGTTTTTTATACTATTGCGCATCTGTATATGTATACTCAATATGTAAATACATTGTATGATACCTTATTCTATAATAGTCTGAAGAGTGGTTCCAGTTTACATCATCAGGAAATAATCTTAGTTGAACATAATGTCTAACTGGATCGTCCAGAACCATCTGTATCTCATTAATTAGTTCGGGACTTGTGAAGGTAATATTAAATAGACCAGGATTATCAATAGTCCCTAATGTCCTTCCTCCCCCAAAGTTCTGGTCCTCAAACTCTAATGTGGTTCCATAGTCTGCTGCTTCTACAAATATCTGATCTCCAGCCAGTTCTGGATGACCTATCCAATTGAAGAAGGGACCCGTTATCAAAGACGCATCAGTTATAGTAACATTTTCTAAATTATTCAGATGATCAATTCCAATAAAAGATATATAGGTTAAAATCACTTCATTAATGTCAGTATCACCTATCCATGTCTCCCCATTTGGAGTGCCGTAAACACCCTGATCACAAAAGATTATTCCGCTTAATGACTCATATGCTTGTAATTTTTTTGCTCCTGTTGCTTCTGTATACATTTCCCCACTCATCTGCTGGTACTGAACGCTTACATCTTCACTTCTGTTAGTAGTTTCATAATCACTATCATAAACTGTAACAGTAATGGTAAAAGTACCTTCTTCATCAGGTGCTGTCCATTTTATTGAATTTGTATTTATGTCATCTATTGTACCAGCAGATACTTCCCACTCGTAATCCAGTTCATCTCCATCAGGATCAGAGGCTATAACCGTTACTTCAACTTTTTGACTTGGAACTATTAAAAAATTAGAAAAGACAATATCTTCTATTATAGGCTCTTCCTTGGCGTCCTTTAACAAAATATCTTCCTCTTCTTCAGCCTGCTCTTCATCACTATCCTGTTCTGCTTCATCTGTAATTTCATCTGATGTTTCCTGCTCTTCCTCTTCTTCCATTATTTCATCTGGTTCTTCTTCGACTGCTTCATCTTCTATTTCTTCTTTTTGGTCTAAAACTTCTTTTGTTTCAATAATTTCTTCTTCACTATCCTCTTCAGATCTTACTCCTGAAAATATGCTACATTGATCTACTAAAGCAGCAGTAGAAAAAACTAGGATGATTGTCAGGATTAAGAAAATGATCATTAGATTTTGAAATTAGTTTTAATTCCTTTAGGCAAGATATAGCACAGCTTATCAGGACAGTAATTCTAAACTTTAAAAATATAGCAACATTCCAAACAGAAGCTGTTATGCTGAGGCAAGTATTGTATTTTTCAATTGCCTGTAATTTAAGCAATTTATGCCCAGAGGTAAAATAAATCATTATCATCTTAGGCACCGAAAATACAAAGCGGTTATGATTCAACATTCATCATGATTTTATATTATTAGCTCTTTTGCTATAACGTTCTAATACCTGACATATGTCTATAGGGTTAAACATTATATTGACACGCAGCTTCCATTTGGCGCTAAATAGGCCAATTATATTTATAGACTTTATTCAAATATTTTATTATAATTTATATAAATACAATAATGATAATAATAAGATAAATAAATAAATAGTTTTTATAAGGATTGTAACATGAAAAGCAAGAAATATATTGCCCTGGCTTTAATGGTATTTATATCAATATTTTCAGTAGCAGCGTTATGCAATACCTGCTCTCTTTCATCAATTACTGATAATTTAAGCCAGGATGAACAAACCGGAGAACAGGAATCAGATAATAGAGGCAGCGGCCAGGAAGAAATCGAGGTAACCGAAGAAAGCCAACAACCAGAAGAAGATTTAATAGCTCTTCAATCATCTGGTAGCGCAGCTGATCAAGATGAACAGGTTTCAGAACAGGACACTGATGCAGGAGGCCAGGAAGAAATCGAGGTAACCGAAGAAAGCCAACAGTCCGAAGAAGACAAAAAAGCCCCAACCATAGAACTCATAGTTTATCAGGGTCCGGTTTATTCAGAAGAAGATGATGTGTATTACTACAGGGTAGAGGCTAAAGTTACCGGCAATCCACAACCCGAGGTTGATTTTAGTAAGGACGACTCAAACGGTTCCTGGGGCCCTACGAAGGTACAGATTAACTTAAAAAGAGGCCAGTCATATACTCTTACAGCAACAGCAAAAAATTCAGAAGGACAAGCCACCGACAGCATTGATTTCTCCTTTGAAGCAGCAGAACAGGGGATATCGGACCCGGCAAATAATGACCAGCAAAATACAGGCAATATAGAAAACAGCAATTCTGGCGATGAGGGGAATGAACCTGCAGATGCAAGTCGGGATATGGCCCCCGGAGAAAATGATTCATTTGAACCAGATAATGCAGGGCATCCAGTTGAAATAGAGTTTGAAAAACTATTTTGTGGATGGATTGCTGACAATCATGACATGATGGGAGAAGGTGCGGTACGTTTAGGCGATAATGAAAATAATAATAATATAAGAGGGTTTTTAAATTTCGATATATCCCCTGTTATGGGTAAAGAGATAATTGATGCAAGCATTGAATTTAAAAGCTATTTAGAATTTGGTAACCCCCTGGCTTTCCTTGATATAGTTTCTGTAAGGACAGTACATTGGAGCAGAACTATTAAGCCCGATACCAGTGTTTATGATACGTTAGGGACAGAGTTAGGCAGCTATTATTACCCTACATTTAAATGCAGCACTAATAAGCTTTTAGATAGTCTTCGGCAGTCTGTCGATTCAGAAAAGCAAGTCTTTCAATTAATGTTAAAAAATATGGGCTCAGGAACAGATAATGACGGGGTTGCAGAATACCTGCAGTATCCAGAAGAGGCGATAGTCTTTAAAGCTACTTATATACCATAAATAGATATAAAAATACTGGCTTAATTGTCTCGAGTTTATCAGTTAATTTAAAAAATACTACCATATAGGGGGAAGTTTTTATAAAAGTAGTACATTTTGCCACTACTTTACTTATTTAGATCCTAAATTCATCCACCGGGGTTATATTTTTGGGAGGCCCTATTTTAAGTATACGAAGTATCTTCTTTGCAAGCTCAGTTGATTTTATCTCTATATAATATTTTTCCTTTTAGAGATACTTTAGCAAGGTTAATAGAATTATAGCTCCCCTAATCTTTTCAGGATAGATTTAGAAGATTCTTATGGAGTAAAAAGCAGGAAAAAAGTATATCACATAGAGCAGCTTGGTATAGATATGATAAGGTTCGAACTGGAGCGCCTTGAAGAAATGATTGAAAGCGGCAGGTTTCTTCTTAATAAGAAGGGAAAGTGATAAATGAAAAATGAAATAAATATAAAATACGTCATTAATAAGGTCTTAAAACACGATTCAGATATTAAAATATTTCTTCATTTAAACTCAATAATCTGGTTCGAATAACGCACACAGTGGACAGCCAGTATCTCATGAAACTTTTTCAAGACGTTCAGCAATCCAGACTTTAATAATTGATTGTCTTGGAACTCCCAATCGTTTTGCTTCTTTATCCAGCAGGTTTATCATCCATAAAGGAAAATCTACATTAACCCCCTTTTGTTCCTGTTCTGGTCTTCTTAACCCAGACAGGTCAATATGATCTGTTATGTTTACGCCTTCATCAAATTTTTTATCAAATTCACTAGCTTTCATAAATATCGATTTCCTCCTTTCTAGCTCTACGGACTGAAATAATCCTGACGTTTCCACCCCGGTAAGTTATAACTGGTAAATATAACCAGAAAAATGAGTTAGGGAGAAACTTGAAAGAAATAAAATTAAAAGAATAAGGCGATGCTGCATTTTTTCCGACTTAAATGCTACGGATTACATAATAATACTGCATAGGCCAACCAAACTTTTCGTGATAAAGCGTTCCTCCATAATACCTACTAGCGATAATTGTCGATATTAGTGACAATATTAATGCTCTAAAAACTGTAATTAAACTTGCCTTCAATGTTAGTCTTTTTTTAAAAACAAGGAAAATAATGCCAACCGTAATGATTTCGCATAATGCAATTATTACAAATTGGTCTGCTGCTATTTCGGCTATAATATTATACACAAGCATTTTTTATATTATTGATTACTGGAATTTATTTAATCAATCCTCTATATGTCTTCTAAATATCTCCCTTATTCAGCTGCTCTTTATATTTTTCAATGTATTTATTGATTTGTGTCATTTTCTCTCTTATTGAAGTTTATTGATACCCAATATCTTGGAATTAACTTCCTTTACTGGATAATACGATATTTTCACTGGTGAGGAAGCGGGTAAGGATAATGACTGCAGCCCATACTGCTGTAGTCCCGGCCAGAAACCATAATGAGAAATCCCAGGACACAAGGTCTATGCCGCCGGCGGCCATCCCTATGGGTATCCCCATCATAAGCCCGAAGCCGACTATAAAGGAAGGGGCTATGGCAATATCAGGATTTCCAGCCAGGGAAAAAAGTATGATAAACATAAGAGTCCCCAGAAGGAGCAGGGGATCCCATACCAGGCTCACCAGGAACAGGGGCAGTGGAAATATGAAGCTGCCTGAAGCAGGCACGATCACCGAAAGGTTCACGGCAAGTACTACTATCATGGAAGAAAGCACTGATATAAGATAAGCGGGTAGGAAGATAGCCAGGCTTTTGCCGGTCCATAACTGCCTGGGAGTGATGGCTGCTGCTATCAGGGAAGAGATTATCCCTTCTGCCTTTTCCCTTGCCAGCTGCAGGCCGGAAAAACCCCATATAAAGACCATGATTATGACAAGGGGGATGAAAAATGTCAGCAGGCCTATTATAAGTTCCAGGGCAGGACGGGCTTCCGGCAAACCGGCCCATGGCTGGCGGGAAAGGAATATACTGGTTATGATGGATGCAGCTCCTGTTATCAAAAATGACATGATGCATATGATAAGAAAAGCTTTGGTCCCGAGCATCTCCCGGGCATCCCTTTTAAATATGATAAATGCTTTTTTCAAACCTGACTCCTAATATGACAGCACTATTTTTTCCCTGGATATGCGCGGCGCAAGGATTACAACTATTACCCCTATTATTACTGCAAACCCCATGTTGGCCAGCATGAACTGCCATGAAGTGTAGTCCATGATGCTGCTCCGCAGCATGACCTGGATCACCAGGTTTATGAAAAGGGGCAGAAATACCTGGGCGATCATATTGGCAGTTACAGGTTTATTTATAAGCCCTACCTGGTATACAAGTAGTCCCAGGCAAAAATACATGGCAGGATATATTATAAGACTGATAAGGAGTATCCACGGATCTGCCAGAAAGCCCACAGCGGGTACAAAATAGATAAGGTTTACCGCCAGAAGCGTTCCCAGGGTAAAGACTGTTCCCGCTATAAAACCTGGTATAAACACCGATAATGTCTTTGCCAGCCATATCTGCCTTATATCCAGGTTTGTCGCCAAAAGCGACTGAATATTGCCCCTGGCCTTTTCCCTTATCATCGATGTAAAACCCAGGGCATTAAGGTTTACCCCCAGCCCTATAATAGATGCAGAGAAAAGGGTCACTCCCAGGTATATCTGAAGCTTACTTATATCAGGAGCCGTTTTTTCCAGTTCCGGACTGATAAGGAGTATACCGAATAATACGGCCAGGCCTGCTGTCAGAAGCAGTGAGACTCCATACCAGATAAAGGCTACTGACCTGGAACTGAAGTTATTCCTGATGCCTGCAGAGACCAGTGATCTTAAATGATTCATTTTTCCTCTGCCTCCTGCAGGATGTTGGAATACATCTCTTCCAGGGTCGCTTCCAGCTTTATTGCCTCATCTATTTTTATTCCATAACCTGATAAAATATTCAGTATTTCTGGAGTCCCGATTCCTTCACCCGGAAGGAATACAAGCTTTCTTTCCTGGAATTTTCTTAAGCCGAGAGCGGGATCTTTTTTGATATCGTCTATGACTTCAGGGGGAACATCAGACACTGTCTTGATGGCAATCACCCTCTTTCCCATCTGCTTGCGCAGTTCTTCCAGTTCCCCGTATAGTTTTATCTCTCCCCTGTCGATTATGGCTATGCGGTTACAGATGCGCTGGACTTCATCCAGGTTGTGGGAGCTGAGGAAGATAGTCTTTTTTTCTTTTTTTGCCAGGTCCAGCATTATTTTCCTTATCTGGATCTGCCCTGAGGGATCTACTCCGGAAGTAGGCTCATCAAGGATCAGCAATTCAGGATCATGGACCATGGACCTGGCCAGGGCCAGCCGCTGCCTCATGCCGGTGGAGTATGTGTGTACCTTATCATCACCCCTGCCGGTAAGCTTCACCAGGTCAAGCAGCCGGTCTATCTTTTCATCCCCTGTATCGGCATCATATATACTGGCATAGAACACCAGGTTCTCCCTGCCGGTCATACCGTCATAAAGACCATCCAGGTCCAGTACAAAACCTATCTTTTTCCTGGTCCCGGGATCATGGATATCCCGGTCCAGTACTTCAAGTTTTCCCGAATCTGCTTCAAAAAGGCCCAGTATTATCCTAATGGTGGTAGTCTTTCCGGCACCGTTTGGCCCCAGATAGCCGAATATATCTCCACTTTTGACTGAAAAACTTACATCTTTTAATATTTGATTTTTACCCAGACTTTTCCGGATCTTTTCCAGTTTTAATGCTATACTCATCTTATACCTGCCTTTATCCTTGGCTATATGCAGACTTATATTTTACTTTATCTCCGGTTCTATATCCCTGAACAGCTCAAAAGTGCCTTTCATGGTTTTTTTCATTATTTCCACAGTGGCTATCCCCAGGCCTTTTTCAAGGTCGCCGAATACCAGCAATTTATCGCCAGCCTTAATACCGAAATCCTTCCTGGCCTCTGTGGGAATTACCACCTGGCCCCGTTCGCTTACTGTCACGGATCCGTAAAACTTTTTATTCTCTGGAGCTTCCATCTTATATATCCCTGTATATCATAAATACAAATTATATTTTATTTACAAGATTTATCATACCATAAAATATTATTTTTAAAAATAAAAATCCTTGTTAAAAGAAATCAATCATCCACTCGGGATTCTGCCACAAAATCCATCAATAATGCTGCATTATCAATACTTATCTATATTAGCATATTCCAAATGATTGTTTTTAAGGGTAAAAATATACTGATTTTTGGGGTTTGAGGTGCCTAAAACATATTAATTCTGGTAATATTGAGTTTAGCCTGGAGGGTGATCTTTTAAATATTTCGTATCGGAGGTGCTATATAGGTATTGGCGGGACAGGATGGGCAATACTTAAAAAATCTGCCCTTATTCTATCTTTTAGGTTGAGCCTGGTCCTTATGTTTTTATCTTTTTTGTTTCTTGCCATAAAGATATTAAATATATTTACCGCCATAAATAAAAACAGCAAAAATATTTATAACTTTTTTTGTGTAAATGGAATTAAATAGGAATGAGATAAATATCGAAAAGAACTATATATATCATTTATAGTTCAGTATAGGTATAAAAATATCCTCGCTTAAGCTCATTAAAAAAGTTCTATCAACTTTGTACACTGTCCCCAGCCAAATCTTAGCTATTTATTATTGGAGTACTTTCTTTTTGGCTATTAAGACTATACCACCGATTAAGCCAACCAGTAGGGTTAAAGGGCATACAATTGTAGCAAAAATACCGGCTCATCACCCATGCCTGCCCAAAAACTTTCTCCAAATATTTTTATAAAGAGTGCATATACAAGGTTATGAAGAACTGAGCCGATAACCATACCAGCAGCAGAGGCGCCCGTGAGGATAAAAAAGGCTTTTGAAACTTTTGTTAACTTTGCTTTTGCGGCCAATACAATAAGAGCAATACCCAGGCAACACAATATAATTCCCGAAGCAAAGAACAGGTACCTGTTAAATAGGTCAAATTCGTTCATAATAAAAATGTTTGATATGGTTAGAATAGAGAAAGCCAGTATTATCCAAAAAATCACAACTGTAGAGGTATAAATTTTATTTTTTTCATTATCCATTTCATATTCCTTTAAATTATTTTTTAACACAACAACTAATTAGACGTTTCTAAATAAAAAAGGGTTTGACTTAAAACATCGTTCGCTATGCCCAGCCAGACAACCCTAAAATTTAATCTTGACTATGTACATGCATTAAATGTACAATCATTTTATGATATTTGATTGGAATCCAGAAAAGAATGAATGGCTAAAGCAAAAAAGAGGAATATCTTTTGAGGTGATTATATTTCATTTGTCACAGGGGGACCTATGGAAAACAGCAGATCATCCGGACCAGAAAAAATATCCGGGACAAAAAATATATTTTGTAAGAGTTGATGACTATATATATTTAGTTCCCTATATAAAAGAAGAAAAAAGAGTTTTTCTCAAAACAATAATTCCAAGTAGAAAAGCAACAAGAGATTATAAGAAAGAACTGGAGAAATAAAATGAATTTAGATAAAGAAGAAAAAAATATCCTGGATTTATATGAAAAAGGAAAAATAAGGACTAAGCATCCTACGAAAAAGGACTTAGAGGAAGTTAAAAAAATAGCAGAAAATACTTTCCGGAAAAATCGGCGTATAACCATCCGTTTGTACGAACATGATTATAAAGGAATTCAGAAGAAAGCTATGGAAAAAGGTATTCCCTATCAAACCTTAATTTCAGGAATTATTCATCAATATATCGAAGGTGATCTTTCAGAGAAAAAAACTGGTTGAAACTGGACAGTTTAATTAATTCCTCAATAAAGTGGTCCGAAATTTAGTAGCCCGGGGCAGCGAGTCATTGAATAGATGAATAATCCCGATAAAAAACAATAACCCCCTAAATTTAACATCATGCAATAAAAGATGTATATTATTACTTAGCATAAAAAAATTACTTTTACATCCGGGAGCATCAAATGAAAAATAATAAACTATACATCATATTCGTTATTCTGACCATAGTATGTTTCTTCTCTTTAGCAGCTATAGCAAACGGCTGTGGTTGCAGACTTATTCCTATAGAAGAAAAGACAGATGTTGAAAAAACAGAAGACTCAAAGGAGGCGGAATTAGCCCGGGAAGAAGGAAAGGATTCTACCGGAGAAGAACAAGAAGAAGAGACAGCCGGAGAAGATAAAGAAACTGAAAAGGAAACTGAAGAAGAAACCAATGAAGAGAACGGTATCGAAGAAGAACAGATAGAAGAGGAAGCCCAGCAGCAGGGACAACCGGAAGCTCCTGCCATTACCCTTGAAATATATGAAGGTCCCATCTATTCATCATCAGATGATGTATGTTATTAAAGGATAAAAGCTTTAGTATCCGGGACACCTGAACCAACTGTAGAGTTCTCCAAAGATGACTCAAACGGAGCATGGGGAACTAAAAAAGTTCAGATTAATATTAGTGATCCTTCTGATACATATAATCTTACTGCAACTGCTACAAATTCAGAAGGTACTGACACTGATTCAATTAATCTTGTTTGGCAGTGCCAGATGCAAAACAATCCTCCAGAAATTACAGAGATAGAAATTTCACCTGGAACTATATTTGTAGGGTCAACAATTGATGTTAAAGTAATAGCAGATGACCCCGACGGTGATAGTTTAAATTATGAATGGACAGCCGCTGAAGTGTCTTTTGCAGATAAAAATGCAAATGATACTGAATACATAGTCCCTGGCAATCCAGGGAGTTACCAAATTACGGTACAGGTTTCAGATGGGAATGGAGGAACAAACGAAAAAACCAAACAAATAATTGTATCGCCACCACCTCAAACCCAGCAGACCATGGAAGTGCCTAGAGATGAAAATGGTTTCATCGTTAAAGATATAAAATGTACTATTATTAATAACCTAATATAGGTATAAAAATATCCTTCCCTGAACCCATAATCCTGGTTCTAACTTCGTACGCTATGCCCAGCCATATCAAAATAAATGAGCCCTATATTTCTATAGAACTCATTTTAATCTATTAAGATTCTGTTTAGAATTTTATGGCTTTCCTATTATAAACTCCTGTATTGATGTAGACATATCATCATGAAATGTCTTTACCGTATACATTCCATCAGGAAGATTTGCCTCAAACCTTGCATTACCCTTTGGCATATCTATTGAGAAAACTTCATTGCCGGCAGTATCATAAATCTTAACCCAGTTATTACTTGCATATTCCCAGAAAAAAATAAATTCAAAATTATTATTCCCATTAACCCAGACCTGCCAGCAGGTCATTTCACGGTCACGTACCCATGGCACCTCTATCTTCTCCTCTTCTTTG
>CAZAJW010000344.1:0-2763 GCA_964485485.1 uncultured Atribacterota bacterium
TTTGTGGGTAGTTTTTCCTGTTGCCAAAATGTTATTGTTTTTGGTAGACCTATCTTACAGGTTAGAAAAGACTATAATAGCTTAAAATACTCATCAAATCCCCTTATTTTATTTAATTTACAGTAATACATACTAAATTACTTTCTTTAATTTTTTTCTATTTAATTACACATACTCCAGTTGAGATAATTTTCTTAAAACACCTACCCAGGGTTTATCCTGATTCGGTCCATCTAAGGCCGGTATCCTGGCCTGGATTACAGGAGAAGAAGAAACTTCTTTGCTAAAACAGGATGCTGATAAAGGTGATTTTATCGGACTTACTTTGATAGGATGATTCCTTTCTTTCTTCCACCAGGAGTCCCAGTTGCCATTGAGAATGGTCTCTTTCACCTTCAGTAAGGCCAGGGCTCCGCGCTTACTCCAGCTTCTGCCTTTTTTAAAACGGGTAGTTATGGCCAGTTTGACATTGGATTCAATGGCTCCGGTTTTTGCGATATCCTTGTCTTTAAGTTGTACCTGGTTGGTAATCCCCTGGCGGTTGTTGGCTATGTAGGTGTAGAATTCTGCCAAAATCTTTTTCTGTTTTGGCTTTGAAGAAGTTACTAAGAGCCTGTCAATCTTTGATAGGGCATCATCAATACGATTGGAGAAAAGCAAGCTTCTGATCAGTTTCTGCTGGGTCTTATTGCCCGGAAGGGATTCCCGCAGGCGTTTGTTTAGATGGAAACAGCAAAGTAGGTAGGTAGCCTCGGGAAAGTAGTCCCGGATGCCGGCTGTTATCCACTTGTCTCCATCTGCACCGAAGTAGTGTCTTACCGATTGGGAGAGGTTTAGTTTTTCTTCTGCCTTTAGGCTAAAGTTATACATGAAATTCTTGCCGATTCCGGTATAGACAAACTTCTCTGTTAGCCTCTGGGAATTACCGCTGTGATAACGATTCTCCTTTCCTGTATAACCGATCCCGATTTTGACTTCCATTTTTTTGTCTTTTTCTGGTTTTTGTAACTTGATATAGGTGGCATCCGCTTCGGTATAGACAACATCCGGCGCTTCTTTTTCAAGAATATCCAGATTCTCCAGTTGCTGTAGCCTCTTTTTTTCATGCTCGATGATCAGCTTGGCCTCAGACAGTATGTTCCTGCGTATAGACTCATGGCTGCGGGAATATCCGAGTAAAAGCTTTGCTTGGTTGACTACTTCCCGATAGGAGGATAAAGAGGCCAGTAAACATTCTATCTTAGCCCTAGAGAGACTGATACGCTGGTTTTTGATAGTGGATAGTGTCTCATCTAAGAGATAACGGGCTTTACCGGTCTTCTGCCGGTAACGGGTACGAGAGATGCTGACATCACCAAAACGGGTTAAGAAGGTTTTGCTTCTCTTACCGGTGTTTTTCAGTTGTCCACGTCTTCGGTTCTTGCGCAGGTAGGAGTCTATATCAGACAGTACTTTGGTAAAGACCATCTGGGCAATTTTTTGTATAATGTCAAAGATCAGATTCTCTAAGGTATCAAAGGTTAATCCCTTAATGGGAATTTTAACCTTGACCTGGGGAAAAGTTATGGTTATCATATCAGTATCCATAGGTGTAGTCTTACCTCCTTTTTTTAAAGGATACTTTATCTGAGTATTTTTAGGTAAGTCTACACCTTTTTTATATGTTGGGGCAAGTTTTTAGTATCTTCAAGTACCCCAGTAAATTTTACACTAACTAATAATATGTGTGATTTTTTTATGATAATGGAGCCTGTTGGTATGTCTTCTGATAAATAGAGCAAAAGTGATAGAAAATAACAAGCTTGAATCAGTTGTTTAGGTATAGTGAAAGAATTGATTTTATTAATTTTTACAAAAAATTATTTAGATTATTTAAATCTTTTTGTTTTTTATGATAAGATTATTAAGTTTATTGTAAAAATTAGATGGAGGAAATGAATTATTAATAATCAATTTATTGAAACCCATGCTCACCTGGATATGATTGAAAGAAAGCCAGTAGAAGTTATCAATGATGCTTGTGCGAAAGGTGTTACAAAAATTGTTACTATTGGGGTAGACTTAGAATCAAGTAAAAAGAACATATATTATGCATCACAATATAAAAATGTTTTTACAGCGCTTGGTTTTCACCCTCATGAAAGTAAAAAAATGAAAGGGGAGGAATTTTCTCGGTTGGAGGCAATGCTATCAAATGCAAAAAATGTTGCACTTGGTGAGATAGGATTAGATTATCATTACATGTATAGCTCTAAAGATGAACAGGAAAGGGTATTTAGAGAGCAAATTAATCTAGCAAAAAAATATAATTTACCTATAATTATACATGACAGAGATGCACATCATGATACTATAAAGATATTAGAAGAAAAAGCAAAAAATATGGCTGTAGTTTTGCATTGTTTCTCAGGTGACAGAGATATGGCCCAATGGTGTGTAAAAAATGGATATTATCTTGGAATTGGAGGAGTGGTAACCTTTAAAAATGCCCACTATCTGGTAAATATTGTGGAAGAGATTCCAATTGAAAATATATTGCTAGAAACAGATTCTCCATTTCTTACTCCAGCACCTTTTCGTGGAAAACCAAATGAGCCAAAATATATACCAATAATTGCCCAAAAAATTGCCGAAATTAAAGGTAAAAAATTAGAAGACATAGGGAATATTACAAGTGAAAATGCCAGAAGATTTTTTGGCTTCTAATTATTTTGATAAAATCAATAAAGATTCCTTAAATGATTAAATTAAAAAAATTATTGT
>CAZAJW010000345.1:0-11299 GCA_964485485.1 uncultured Atribacterota bacterium
ACTTTTACTGAAAACTGAGAACTATAAACTAAAATCTGTGTTTCACACTCGATACTCTTCTATCATTTCCTCCCCCTCACCCTGACCCTCTCCCTCCGAGGGGAGAGGGAAGTTCTAAAATATCCTCCGAGAGTAGAGGGAAGTTTTCGAAAACTTGTTTTTCAATTTACATCTTGTAACTTTTTACTGAAAACTGACAAATGTAAACCATTTATAATCTTGCATCTTGTGTCTTAATAATTGGTAAATTATAGATTGCTTATTACTTTTTACTTGTTACTGATTACTGTATTCTGAACCCGATACTCGATACTATATTAATAATTTTCTGCTTTCAATTGAAAAAATGCCTGGGGATGGTCACAAGCCGGGCATTTCTTTGGTGCTTTCCTACCTTCCAGCACAAAGCCACAATTTCGGCAATGCCAGGTTACCTTTTGGTCTTTCTTAAAAACACTGCCATTCTTAATATTGTCCAGTAACTTACGATATCTAGCCTCATGTTGCATCTCAACCTTAGCAATTTCATCAAATTGTAATGCTACTTTTTCAAACCCTTCTCTTCTAGCAGTCTCAGCGGCATCCTTATACAATGTTCCCCATTCAAGTAATTCTCCATCAGCAGCTGCCTCCAAATTCTGGGCTGTATCCCCAATGACTCCTGCTGGATAGCTGGCTTGTATTTCAACTTCTCCGCCCTCTAAAAGCTTAAAGAATCGTTTGGCATGTTCTTTTTCATTATCTGCTGTTTCCTGAAAAATTGCTGCAATCTGCTCATAGCCTTCTTTTTTGGCAACACTGGCAAAATAAGTGTAACGATTCCTGGCTTGTGATTCGCCGGCAAAGGCTGCTAATAGATTTTTTTCGGTTTCTGTACCTTTAATTTTATTCATTTACTTACTCCTTAAAAATATTGGTCCTAAACTATCCTACGTTTATGATAAAACAATCAAACATATCTTAAATTTTTTATACAGACTGAACTTCTTTAACTTCAGGCACAGCCTGTTTCAATGCCTTCTCTATACCCATTTTTAAAGTCATCTGACTCATAGGGCAACCACGGCAGGCACCAGTTAATTTTACTTTTACAATTCCATCCTCACTCACATCTATTAATTCCATATCTCCACCATCAGCCTGTAAGGATGGTCTGATTTTTTCTAAAACTTTTTCTACTCTATCTTTCATGAATATTTCCTCCTTATTGTTTTTCCTGAACTAGAGAATATTATTATCTGTCAAGAATCGTTTTTAAAGATATTTTTTTCAAATCAGTAATAAAATTTTGCTCTATTTTTTCTAATTCCCTTCTTACTGGACAATCCTCAATCAAAGGGCATTTCTCCCCCCGATTATAACAACCGCTCAGCTGAATAGGGCCTTGGAAAATCTTAATTATATCAATCAGTAAAATTTGTTCTGCTGAAAGAGATAATTTAAATCCTCCTCTTTTCCCTTTGTAGGATTCCACTACACCAACCTGGTTAAGTTTTTGCAATATTTTCCTTAAGAATGGCCGAGAAATCTTATAATAGGAAGCCAACTCACCGGTAGTGGTTATTTGTTCTTTTTTATTAAACATAAAACATAGTGCTTTAATGGCATATCCTATTTCTCTGTTGATTATTTTCATTAAAAATTAGCTCCTTCTTTCAAATGGTACAATAGAAGTATCATTATGTCAAGTTAATTTTTAATAAATTATTCTTACCAATGCAAAGATTCAATAGCTAGTTTTTCTCCTAAATTTTCACATTTCGCGAGAATCCCTGCAGTTAATTCACTCCCCCCGTTGATATAGTCAATGACATTAAATTTAAATGCCAGCCCTATTTTTTGCAAGCTTTCAATTGCAGGCTTCCCACCGGTTCCTCCTGAAACAAAACATACACAGGGCATATTTGCAGTTAAGCTTCCTTTGACCTTGCTTTGGCTGGGATAAAAAACACGATCAAAAAAATCTTTGACTGTACCAGCCATATAATCGAAATAGTCCGGTGTACCAATAGCAATACCGGCTGCATTTTTTAAATCATCCCAACTGGCATCCTGCGCTTTTTTCATTTCAACCTGGAAGTTTTTGGTTTTTTCAATACCCCTTTTTACTGCATAAGCCATCTCTTCCACATTACCGCTATGAGAATGATAAATAATCAAAATAGTTTTCAATTGGAAACCTCCTGTCCTAATTGTTAAATATTTGTTCATTAATTCTGTAAAACTCTTGTTTATAAAATCATATTTATAATTACGGATAAATGTCTATTCTTTTTCAAAAAAAGAAGAATCTGATTCTTTTATAATTTCTCTGGCCTTATCCAAATCCCTATCCGATATTAAAATCCTAACCTCAGCCAACCCGTCTACCGTAAAAGGATGTACTGACCGGGTTACATCTGATTGTAAAATACATCTGATACCATAACTTTCCAACAAGCTTTGAATGGGAAGTGCATCTACTTCTGTTGGTACTCGACACAATTCTACAATTTTTGAATCATGATAGCTCTTATCATTGTCTTCCATAGTATTTACCTTTCTAAACTAAAAATTTAATATTCAATTCCGATTCTGGCCTGGATTCCTTTTTGATAAGGATGTTTAATCTCGCACATTTCTGTCACCAGGTCTGCTTTATCAATTATCTCTTTGGGTGCATTTCTGCCGGTAATTATTATTTCAACCTCCTCCGGTTTCTCCTCTAAAAAATCAAGAACCTGCTGTAACTCCAGTAATTCAAAATAAATTGCCACATTTAGTTCATCAAATATAATAATATCATATTGTCCGCTTTTTGCAGCTTGAACTCCCTCTGTGAATGCTTTCTTAGCTTCTTTATAATCAATTTCTTTAGCCTTGCCTTTGTGTACAAAGTCCTTTGTTCCAAAGGTTTTGACAGTTATCTGTGGAATTAACTGAATTGAATGCAGTTCTCCATAATCCCATTTCTTCATAAATTGAACTATTAATACTTCCTTGCCTCTCCCTGCTGCCCTGAGGGCCAGGCCAAGTGCAGCAGTAGTTTTGCCCTTGCCATTGCCAAAATAGACTTGAATCAAACCATCCATGTTCTAAGCTCCTTTATGGTAACATTTTCAGGTTGCTAAAAACCTGAATTGAATTTTTTGCCTACATTGATTATAATATAATAACATAAAAATTATATTTTCTATAACAGGTTAAGGGAAGAGTGGTGAAAATCCACCGCAAACCCGTTACTGTGAAAGGTACCGAAAGCTGCTTGATGCCACTGGAAACAATCTTCCGGGAAGGCGCAGCAAGTAGATAGCCTAAAGCCAGGAGACCTGCCTGTTAAAGAAGTTCTGCACTTCTTCGTGGTTAAGAAGTGTGTTTCTTTATTTTTATAGGGCTTTTTATAAATACTTACTAAGGCTAAAAGAAAACAGGAAAGGATTTAAGAAAAAATGAATAAATTCAAAAATATTTCTTTTCATTATGGCTTATTTTTTATAATTCTACTCTTATTGTTCATTACTGTTAATGGTTATTCTAGAAATAATCAATTTCCGATTACCCTTATTGATGATAGTGGAGTCGAAGTAGTAATTAGCGAAAAACCTGAAAGGATTGTCTCGGCAGCACCCAGTAATACAGAGATTATTTTTAAGCTGGGATTAGAAAGAAAACTGGTAGGCAGAAGTGAATTTTGCAACTTTCCGGAAAAGGCAAAAGATATTGAAAGTATAGGGAAAATGTCTCCCCTGAATCTGGAAAAAATTGTTTCCCTTAATCCAGACTTAATCCTTTCTTATGGGGGGTTTCAACTAAAGGATATCCCAAGGTTGAGAGAACTCGGTTTCAAAGTCCTGGTTGTCCAATCGGAAACATTACAGGAAATGATTCAAGGTATTCAACTAATTGCAAATGCCTGTGGTATACCAGAAGAAGGGGAACAATTAACATCTCTTATGCAGGAACGTATTGATTGGATAAATTTTCTGGTAATGGCATCATCCAAACAAAAACCTAAAGTTTTTGTAGGCTCTAACTTTGATACTATATATAGTCCTGGCAGAAAAACATTGTTTCATGAATTAATCACTATAGCCGGTGGGGAGAATATTGTGGGACACCTACAGGGGTGGGCTAAAATAAACCCTGAGCTGGTGGCTCAAAAAGAACCCGATATTATTATTATCCCCAGTGGCATTATGAATCCTGAAGAAATCTCTAAAATAAAAAAAGACATTATAACTCATCCCGGATGGTCTCATGTCCCGGCAATTAAAAATAATCGGATCTATGCAGTAAATGAAGACCTATTCTATCGGGCTGGGCCTCGTCTTGTGGATGGTTTGGAATTACTCTATGAAATATTTACCGGAAAAAAATAATAAAAATCTATACGGATATCCTAATTGGAGATATAAAGCCTTTTTTGTGCTTATATTTGGTTTTTTCTCCATTTTAATTGTTGGTTTTGTCGGCCTTAATTTTGGCACAATATCTATCCAGCCAGAAAAGATATTATCCATTTTCTGGCATCATGAAACAGATAACAGTCTGGGACTGATTATCTGGGAATTAAGAATACCAAGGTTAATTATGGCAATGCTTACCGGGATGACCCTGGCCGGTGTTGGTGGAGCATTCCAGGGAATCCTGAGAAATCCCCTGGCTGACCCTTATATACTAGGAGTCTCGGCTGGAGCAGCACTGGGAGCATGCACCGGCATTGCTCTTCAATATACAACAGGGTTATATTTAATGAATTTACTGCCGCTTTTTGCCCTAGTTGGTTCCTTTGTATCTATCTTATTGGTTTACCTGCTTTCCAAAAAAAAATCTCATTTACCAATGACGGATTTATTGCTGGCTGGAGTAGCAGTCAACTTCTTTTTCTCGGCCTTAATTACTCTTTTATTGGCTGTATCCAATCGTGAAATACACTCCATGATTTTCTGGCTAATGGGAGACCTGTCAAACGCAAACTGGCAAAAGATATCTATTGTTATCTTACCTGTCTTTATCGGAAGTTTTTTATTGATTTTTTCTTCACTGGAACTAAATGCCATGGCACTGGGGGAAGAAGAAGCGCTCTATCTAGGAATTAAAACTGAAAATTTACGCTTAAAAATTTTTCTAATCGGTTCTATCATGATTGCAGTTGTAGTTTCATTTACCGGGTTGATTGGTTTTGTCGGGCTGGTCATTCCCCATATTGCCCGTCTCCTGGTTGGACCCGATCATCGAATTATGCTTCCCGTATCTGCCCTAATAGGGGCTACCTTTTTGATACTCTGTGACACTATTGCCCGTACTATTATTGCACCAACCGAAATACCTATCGGGGCTATTACTGCCATTATAGGTGCACCGCTCTTTATCCATCTCTTAAAAAGGAGGAATGATAATAATGAATATTAAAGAACCAATTATTTCCTTAAAAAATGTTAGTTTTTCTTATGGTCAACAATCTGTGCTTCAAGATATTGACTTGTCCGTATTTCCGGGTGAATTTATTGGTATTATCGGACCAAATGGGTCAGGAAAAACTACTATGTTAAAGTTAATATCAGGGATTTTAAGACCCCAAAGTGGACATATTCAACTATTTAATCAGGATATCTCGATGATATCAAGAAAAAAAATAGCCAAAATAATATCAGTTGTTCCCCAGAATTCTTATGTTACTTATAATTATAAAGTGAAAGAAATCGTCTTTATGGGAAGGATTCCTTATATCAATCAATGGCAAGGTGAAACGATTTCTGATTACCGGATTTCCCGTAATGCCATGGAAAAAACGGATTCCCTTTGCCATGCAGAAAAGGGAATACGCCAGATAAGCGGAGGTGAAATGCAGCGGGTCTATATTGCCCGGGCATTGGCACAATCCCCTAAAATACTGATGCTGGATGAATTCACTTCTCACCTGGATTTAAATTACAAATATGAAATGATAAGGATATTAAAGGATACTCTACAGGAAGAAGTTAAGTGTATCATTTCTGTTTTTCATGATCTAAATCTTGCCAGCTTCTGCGCAGATCGCCTTATTTTGCTGGATAAAGGTAAAATTGAAATAAGCGGAACCCCACAACAGGTCATTAATAATGAGAATATTAAAAAAGTATATCGCAGTAAGGCACATATTATTCAGCATCCAGAACTGGCCATACCTCAGGTGATAATGTAAAATTAAAAAATTATAATTTTTAATGCACTAATCTATCAACATGCCTTTTTATTGCTCTTCTCTTCATACATTCTCTGATCTGCAATAGCTATAAGCTCATCTAAAGTCTTTGGTTTTTCAGGAACATATTCCGAGAATCCTATGCTTAAACTTATTTTATAATCTTTTTCAATTTTTCTGTTTAATTGAAGCAACTCTTCTTCCAAGCGTTCTCTTATCAAAGGAACTTCCTGTAAAGAACTATTTGGGAATGCCAGGAGAAACTCATCTCCGCCCATTCGGCAAATAATATCAACTTCCCTTAAAGTAGATTGAAATAGTCCAACAGCTTCTTTTAAGACCTTATCACCTTCTTCATGGTTAAAAGCATCATTAATGGACTTAAAGTTATCAATATCCAGAAAAGCCAATAATAGATGAGATTGAGTACGCTGGGATAATTTTATCTGCCTGTCCAGTAATTCCAGGCAATATCTTCGGTTGTAACAGCCGGTCAGTGAATCAATTCGGGCTAGTTTCTCCATTTTCTCTTCCGTTTTTTTTCTTTCGCTGATATCCTGGTATGTCCCTATCACTCCCTGATATTTACCCTCTACATATAAAGGTGAGGCTGAAAGGAGAACCGGAAATAGGGTGCCGTCTTTCTTCTTCCTGATAGTTTCAATACTGATATAATCTCCCTTAAAAGTTTTCTGGGTTAATTCTCTGGATTCTTTGATTTTATCCGAAGGCTGGATTAAACCGGAATCTATTTTTGTTCCTTTAATTTCCTCAATGGTATAACCGAAAAGCTCAGTAAATTTGGTATTGATTTTTAGGATATTACCTTTTTTATCCAGATAAATAGTAGCTTCCGGATTGCTTTGAAAGAGATTGGCAAATTCCTGATGACTTCTGTATAAGGCTTCCTCTAACTTTTTACGTTCGGAGATGTCTCTGGCAATACTTAAGATACGCTTTTCCCCTAGATAAGTTACAAGACTTGAGCTAATCTCTACTGGAATTATTTTTCCTTCCTTGGTCTTATGTTTTGTTTCAAAAGTCTGTATCTCATCATAAGGCATTTGCTGAACCAGAGTTTTTATCACTTCCTCGGAGAGATTGGCATCAATATCTATTAGCTCCATAGAAAGCAATTCTTCCCTGGAATAACCTAATACCTTTACTGCAGCCTTGTTCACATCTATTAATCTACAATCTGAATTAATAACCCACACTGTGTCGTTCATTCCGTCAATTATCTCTCTATATTTTTTTCTATCCTCCCGTAACATTTCCTCTAATTGTTTATACCTGGTGATATCCATATCTACGCCTCTGTATCCTAGAATGTTGCCCTTCTTATCTAGAATAGGTACTCCACTTGTAGAGATCCAAACTGGTTTGCCATCCTTTCTTATATTCAGATTTATAAATTCATGAAAAGGTTTTTTAGCAGTAAAATTATCGAATGCTAACTTTTTTAATTGTTTCTTTTCTTTAGGAGCAAAAGAATCATAAAAATGTTTCCCCAGCAATTCTTCAGGCTTATAACCTAATATTTTCTCACTCGCTGGGCTGCAATAAACATACTTTCCATATGTATCAGTTTCCCAAATCCACTCCTGGGCATTTTCGGTAACATCTTTAAATCTTTGCTCAGTTTCTTTTAGAGCATCAGTAATCTGTTTATATTGCGTAATATCTTTGATGATACATACAATTCCAACAATACTTTCTGCCTTGTCAACCATTACAGAGCTGGAAAAAAGCACCGGGATATACACGTTTGTCTTTGTTTTAAAATTGAGCTCGTAATTAATGATGTTTACTTTTCTACTGGCTTTCTCCAATAAGGTATTTTTAAAATCTTTATCCAGGAAGAATATCTCAACTGATTTGCCTTTTAATTCATCCTTGTGGTATCCGGACAAATCCAATAGAGCTTTGTTTATAGTGTTTATATTCCCTTCCCTGTCTACTAATATTAAAGAATCAGCCATGGTAGAGATAATGTTTTCAGCAGCTGTAGCCGGTGTAATTACCATAAATTTATATTTGGCTATGGCATAAACCAAACCGGCTGCCCAGATGAGGGCAATTAAATCTGATAAGGAGGGAAACTGAATAATGGTAAATACTGGAAATATTACATCGATTAAAGTGCCGAAAATAAGAGAAACCAGCGAAGTAATAAAAATAATTTTTGCCTGCTTTTTCTTAAGTGGCTCTTCTGTTCTTCTGCAGAAAATTAGAAGCAGATAAAGTCCTGTTAATGTAAAAGAAAGAAAATAGAAATAAAAAAGATAAGTCCAAATTGAGTCTGACCAAACACTTCCCCACCCCCAGGGCAATTTAAAATAATCTGCTGTCAAAAAGCCGGTCCATTTCTTATATATTAACAATAAAGGGAGAATGAGAATCAAGGGATAAATTATTTTGCTTTTTAAAATTTTCTTCTTTTCAGTAAAAATCAGGGTAAACCATAAAAAGAGGCTAGCATAACCAACCCATCCAATAGAAGCAATATTATCAAATAATATTGCGGTGTCCTTTGAAATATCCGGATTATATAAAAAAATATAACCGAAACTCCAGAAGGCTAAGCAGGCAAGAAAAGCAGCACAAGCCCTGTTAAGAGAGAATTTGTGGTCTTTCCATAAGATAAAAATGATAAGAGAACAATAAACCAGAAAAGCAAAAAAATGGAGAAACGGTAAAATATTCATCATTTATTCCTTTTGAAGTTTCACTTTTAAGTTATTCAAACTTAAAGCCTTTCTCTTGAAATAATTTTATACAGATATCAACTACTTCCGAATCATATAGGATGCCTTTGTTTTTGGTGATTTCCTTAAGAGCTGCTTCAATACCTAAAGATGCACGATAGGGGCGATGAGATGACATGGCCTCCACTACATCGGCAACACACAATATCTTTGCTTCCAGTCTGATTTCCTGCTCTTTTAAGTGATTCGGATAACCGGAACCGTCCAGTTTTTCATGGTGCTGTAAAATTATGTCTGCTACGGGAAAGGAAAAATCGATGGATTTCAAAATATTGTACCCTATTTGGGGATGTTCTTTTATGAGACTGAACTCTATATCAGATAATTTGGTGGGCTTGCTCAAGATTTCAGTAGGGATGCCGATTTTTCCAATATCGTGAATAAGGGAGGCTGTTTGTATCCCTTTTACCTTCTCCCGGGGCAGTCCAAGCTCCAGGGCAATCCTGACAGCTAACTGAGTCACTCTATCCTGATGGCCGGAAGTGTAGGGATCTCTGGCATCAATGATCTTGGACATGGTTTTAATTGTTGCATCCATATCGCTTTCCAGCTTTTTCTGGTTTTTCCTGAATTCAGTAATATTGATAGAGGCACAGGTTATGCCGATTATCTTTCCCTGTGCATCCTTCAAGGGTTCGGTGACCAGCTGATAGAAAAAGGGCTCTCCCTTAATTGTCATTCTAACTTCTCCCCTGCTACCTATGCCGCTGTTAAGTGCTTGTTTTTTTATCTCTGTCATTACTCGGGCATCATCAGCAGGAAACAGTTCCTCGTCTTTCTTGCCAAGGGCCTCTTCGGGGTTGATTGCGGGGTTGGGATTGTATATCCAGTTATAGCGCAGGTCTTGGTCCTGACTCCAGACTATGATGGGAGAATTTTTTAATGCTACCCGGAATCTTTCATCACTTTTCCTCAGGGATTCTTCTGCCTGTCTGCGGTTTTTTTCTGTCTTGATACTGTAGAGGGCAAAGGCAATATCATCAGCTGCCTCTTTAAAGAGGGCTTGTTCTTCTTTATCTTCCGCATAGGACTCTGTAATACACGCCGAAAATACTCCATAGAGAGTATTATCCTGTATGAGGCTGATGGTATAGGCACTCCGGTTTTTTAGATAAGTTGAAAGCGGGCAGTTATAACAGGCATTTTTAGGATCACTGGTAATTAGGATATTTTTACGCTGTAAGACTTTCTGGACACATCTCGGCCAATTACCGCTTTTCAGCTGTATTCTCATAGAATCAAAGACCGGGCCATAGCCTGCTTCAGCAGAGGTCAGGTAGTTTTCTTCTTCATCCAGGAGAATAATCCAGGCATTATGATATCCCTTGGTTTCAACCAAAAGATTACAGGCTTTCTTAATAAGGGTGTCCCGATCTTTTTCGCTGATAATCAGCTGATTGACATTACGGATGGAACGGATAACCTGGCTAAGATGCTTGATTCTTTGCTCAGACTGCCTGCGCTGGGTGATATCCCGGGCTATAGCAAGAACCAAATCCTTGTCTTTAATTTTTAGTGGATAGGTAAAAATCTCCACTGCAATCTTTTTATTGTCTTTGCGATTTAATGTGAATTCATCTGGGCCACTTGGAAGTCCTTTCATATTTCTTGCCAGGGATTCCTGAGCCTTAGCAATTTCATGGGGAGGAAGAATATTTAATTGAAAAAAATTTTTACCAACCAGCTCTTCTTTTTGATATCCGGTAATCTTCTCGGCAGCTTTGTTGCCATCAATAAAATTACCTTCCATGTCATTTATGTAATAAGCGTCAGGGGCATATTCGAATAGGGTTTGATAGAATTCTTTGGAATCAAGTGATTTTATTTCTTTTAAGAATTCGATTTTACTGCTATTCTTATCCATTACCTTTTTCCTTTCCTTGTAAATCGGAATAAGGGATTGGTTGTAACGACAATTATATGTTGAATAATTCAGTCCCTGTTTTCTTGTTCACACCTTCTTTCTTTATATGATTATTTCTTTCTATTTTTTTCTAATTCACCGCCACAACTTGGGTAGAATTTCGTTTGAATGGTTCTCTGTCACGGTAAGTTAAGAAAATTATAAAAGATAATTGAGTTATATTATTGTAATCAGAATATCATAAATACAATAAAAAGCAACAGAAAAGCTGCTTCGGTTAGTTCATTAACCGCACCGATTACATCTCCGCAGATTCCCTGCATTTTGGAAATAGAATAAGATACTATCAGGAAAGTAACAACACCTGAAAGAATAAAAAAATAAGCAGAATGAAAGAATAAAAAATAAAAGCTATAGGCTATAGCAAATAAAGTAGCAAGTAATAACTCTGTTTTCCCCAGATAAAGGGAAAACATCTGTGATAAGGTATTATCTGAAGATGCC
>CAZAJW010000346.1:0-4031 GCA_964485485.1 uncultured Atribacterota bacterium
GGGCCATGGCAGGGGATGCCAAAAATAACATCGAAGTCAGAGATTATATTGAAAATAAATTTGATTCAGCCATATTTCATTTGTATTTGGAGTCAATGGAAGACCTTGATAGCAAGGAAATTGAATTTATCGATTTGCTGGTTGACCAACCTAGAGATAGCCAAATTCTTTACAGCAAAAAAGTCTATCAGGAAGGATTTAAATTATCCCTTTTGGAACAATTAAAAGAGGAAATCGAAGAAAGAGAAAAGCTAGCAATCGAAAAACTCGAGGAGGCTATTGTTGATGTTCCTGAATTGCATCTACCCACCTTGCCCAGTATGAAATTTTGGGAGAGAATGTATGCTCGTATGATTTCTATGCAAAAAATGATTACTACTACGGAGTATAATCGTTTTTCGTATTGTGGGGTTGACCCTGCTCGCAGTGAAAGAGTAGTTAAACGGGTTAAGAATTATTTTGACTGGTGCAGCGAGTGGACCAAAGAAGGGCGAGAATTAGAAGAATTGGCGGAAAAAGCTGAGAGTGAAGGTAATATATTTCTAGCACGACAGCTTTACCATAGTGCCGCCGGGTGTTTTCATATAGGGAATTATCTTAATTACTATGATGTTGAAGAAAAAATTGAAGCACAAAATCTTGCTAGGGAGTGTTATGAGAAAGCTATTGCATTATACGATGACAAGGAAAAACCAATAAGAATTGATATTCCTTTTCAAGGAGTTGAAGTTCCAGGGTACCTTATGTTGTCCGACCAACCCAATAAGCCTTTAATTATATTTGTTAACGTATTAAATAATATTAAAGAAGTTGAAAACCACTTCTTTGCCCAGGATTTTATAAAGGCAGGTTTTAATATATTTAACTTTGATGGTCCCGGGCAGGGCGAAATGCATCAGAAAATGCCCTTAATACCTGATTACGAAAAATCCATACATGCTATTATTGATTGGTTTGAAATGAATAATGAGTTTGACATAGACTTAGAACGAATTGGTGTTCTTGGAATCAGTTTTGGTGGTTTTTTTTCAATAAAAGCAGCTGCAACTGATTCTAGGATTGATTGTGTTATTGGCAACGGTGGATTCGCATATTTCCCATCACTTTCCCATTTAAAGAAAATTAATATTTTTATGGAGCGTTCCATTTATTATATGACTGGCTATAAGAATATGAAAGAAATATATAAGAATTTTGGTCATCTTGATATCAAGGAATCCCAACCTCTGGATCGCCCAATGCTTATAATACAGGGGGGAAAAGATAAAACCGTACCTACTAAACATGCTTATTATTATATGGAATGGGCAAAAGGTGATGAAAAGGAATTGCTTTATATTGAAGATGCCAATCACTGCTGTCAGGATTATTTTGATATAATTGTTCCTTATATGTTAGATTGGTTGAAAAGGTATTTGCTATAAAGGATATTTGAAAGGGTGAAAAAAAATAATCGAAGTTTAATGCAAAAAATTATACCCCAATTGTTACTAGGATTCTTTGGATGGTATATAAAAAGAATATTTCAATTAAGTCTGGAAAGAAATGATACAAAACAGGTTGAGCCCCCTTATTTGATACTAGGAAACCATGCCAATTTTTGGGATGGTTTCCTAGTAAATTTATATATCAAAGAACCCATTAGTTTTCTGGTTTCTGATGAATATTTTCGTAAACCGGTATTGAGATGGCTTTTAAGAATATCAGGTTCAATACCTAAAAAAAAGTTCTTAGTAGATTTTTCTGCAATAAAAGAAACATTAAAGGCAAAATCAGCTGAACGTATTATCGGTATTTTCCCGGAAGGTAAGCGTAACTGGAGCGGTTCAACAGATAAACCCATTTTTGCTACTGCCAAATTAATTAAAATATTGAGCATACCGGTAGTATGTGCTTCATTGAAGGGTTCATACCTGGCTTTTCCTCGCTGGGCTCGTTTTAGTAGGAAAGGTAGAATTTCTTTATCTTATAGTTTAATTTTAACACCGGGAAACATTCAAGAATTATCCGTAGAAAGTATTTACAGAGAAATTACAAAAGTTCTTTCTTACCGGGAATATGATTATCAGAGAACTGCAATGAATGTATATCAGGGGAAGAATCTTGCCGAAAGATTGGAATTATTCTTATTTTTATGTCCCCATTGTCACCAGATAGGTTCACTTTATTCCTGTGGAGATATATTAGGTTGTCAAAATTGTGGCTATGAAGTGGAATATAATCAATATGGTTTTTTCCGCTCTGAAAAACGAGAATTATATTTTGATAATCCAGATGATTGGAATCAATGGCAAATCAGCTGGATAAAAGGCTTTTTAGAAAAAAGCATTAATAAGGGAAGTCAGGAAATTATTTTACAGGATAAAGGGGTTAATATCACCAGGATTATTAAACAAAAAATTTTGGAACAGACAAAACATGGTGAATTGTCCTTAAAAGGGAAGGAGCTTATCCTGAAAGCAGATACCCTGGGGATAATACATTATAAGTTAGGTTTGATTAAAGGACTTAATATTCAATATAATAATCAACTTGAATTTTATTATCAGGATGAATTATATAAATTTAATTTTGATAACCCCTCGATTTCAGCCTATAAATGGTATAAAATAATAGAATTATATCAAAATATGTTCTTTTAATATAAATGGCGTGGAGGAAACATGAACCAAGATTGGATAATGATTACAGATTTTCTTTGGCTTTCTCTTTTTATCGGTATTGGTGTTTTTTTGAAGAGGAAAGTTTATTTTTTTCGTAAATACCTTTTCCCTACCGCTATCATTGCCGGGTTTATTGGTTTGCTGCTTGGCCCGGAAATACTAAATCTTATACATCTAGACAATGAACGGCTAGGCAGTTTGGTTTATCATCTGATGGCTGTTGGCTTTATAGCTATTGCGCTGAAAAAAAGGGAACATACCCATAGTAAGAATATTGTCAATTCAGGTATTTATATTGTCAGCATTTATGTGGTTCAGGGAATTGTTGGTTTTACACTTTCTCTTTTATTAGCAAATACTTTTTTCCCGGACTTGTTTCCGGCTTTTGGCTTATTATTACCATTGGGATTTGGACAGGGACCCGGTCAGGCCTATGCTATAGGAAGTCAGTGGGAGGAAATTGGCTTTTTTCAGGGAGGAAACATTGGTCTTTCAATTGCTACTATCGGTTTTCTTTGGGCTTGTATTGTCGGGGTTATCTTTATGAACTACTTAGTCAGGAAGGGTATTTTTAAAATAAAATCTGATAATGGTAAGCGAAGAGAAGAAAAAATTTATGAAGAAATGGATTCAGGAGAACTTCCGCTGGCTGCTTCTTTAGACGATATTTCTATTCAATTATTTTTGATTGGTCTGGTGTATCTGGCAACCTATCTGACTTTATTAGGTTTAAATACTGTATTGGTATCGCTGGGTACCTTTGGAGAAACGCTTGCCCAACTACTCTGGGGATTTCATTTTATTATCGGGACTATCTATGCTATTTTACTGAGACTTGGCTTTGATTTATTTAAGAGAATGAAAATAATGACCCATGAATATCCCAATAATTATATGTTACAGAAAATCGCGGGTGGCTCTTTTGACTTCATGATTGCCGCAGCAATTACTGCTATTTCATTGAAAACATTACGCTATTACATAATTCCTACTTTGCTCATTACTACCATTGGAGGAATAGTAACAATATTCTTTGTCTTATGGATGACTCGTCGTATTTTTAAAGAGGATATCTTTGAAAACACTCTGGCCTTTTATGGAACATATACAGGTACCATTTCTACCGGTATGGCTTTATTAAAACAGATAGACCCGGGTTTTCATTCACGGGCATCAGAAAATATTGTCCTGGGTAGCGGAGTAGCTCTTCTATTTGGCTTTCCTCTTATGGTAATTTTAAATGTTCCCATATTCGGATATGTTACCAACCAGCCTTCAATGTATTTAATGGCATTGCTTGCATTTTTAGTTTATTTTGGCATTTTATATTTTATTCTATATAAGAACAGGCCTAAATAATAAAAGTCT
>CAZAJW010000347.1:0-3828 GCA_964485485.1 uncultured Atribacterota bacterium
AGATTCAAAAAGCATAAAGATCATGATAATAAAGCAGGAAATATGCGGAGCAGAAGAAGAAGTAAGAAAAATACCTCATCCAGGTCAGTTTTATGGCAGCCAAATATTCTGCTGTTATATTATTGAACTAACACACATGTTCACTACCTGTATAGTCGTCTATAATATACTTATCAAACCCATCAGGATCCTCTGCCACTTTTGGAGGTGGTCTTTTTCTTTCAAATTCATATATGCCAGGATGATCAAGAATCTTCTTTACAATCTTATAGACCTCAATAAAAGCAATTATTTTCATCTTTTTCCCGCAACAGGGACATGATGTAGAGTGTTACAATATGGGGAGCTCCCCATTTGGGACAGACAAGTGGATCCACTTCATATATCTTCTGTATGAGCCGGGCCCAGGACCTGTTCAGTCCCCCATAAGAATCACCCTCTATAATATTGTATTCCGTTTGGCTGTCTTCTTTCTTGAGCCTTCCCCTGGTAGCATTACTATACTGGCCGTATTATGACCGTTTGTGCTCCCCTATCCGGTATATGGGATACAAGGGATGCCGTCCATTCCAGGGGATCGAACTCTGCTACCTGGCCTCCATATTTTGACTCATATGTTACCAGTGACTTTTGCGGATAATACTCCATCCTCTCCCGGGAAAATGATGCCCTTATGATGTATCTTGCCAGGTTCTCAGTTGATTTTTTATCTTTAGGATTTATCCTTTTTCCGCAGTAGGTGCTGAAACCAGTATGGCGCCGGGAAGAGATGAGCTCTACTGTTCCTGCAGTGATAAGACCTTTTTTAAGGAGCATCTTAAATATCCTATGGATAAAAAGTTTTTCTATTGATTCTGTATCGATATCAATTGAGGGGACGTAGAAGAAACCATCGCCACAGAAGCATCCGTCTGCAGCCAGTATGTGGATATGAGGGTTAAATGACAGGAAGTCCCCGAATGTCTGTACTACTGCCACTGCTGCAGGGTTTGCACCCTCTTTTATGCAGGTATTTGTATAATAGTCTTTTACAGTCTCCCATGAGATCCTGTAGTTTAGGAAGGCTTATCAATAAACCTATTTATTGTTATCTTATTATACGAAAATTCTTAAAAATAATTCATCCGGACAGCGTCTTCAAGCCTGGATAGCTCCTTCTCGGTTAGGAAACAAAAGAAATCCCTGTACTTCTTTTTGGAAAGCCGTCCATTATTCTGAAGGCAGAAATTAATAAATTGGTCTATCTTCCTATCAGGCATATCAATAATATCTTGTATAGCTTTTTTGGTCTTATCATAACTAACAAGGAACTCTAATTCGTCTTTCAATGCTTTTTCTATTGTCTTCTCTATAAAGGAATACAAAGCTTCGGCCTGTGAGGTCATGTCTATATACTGGTACCAGACACATGTTTCATTGTGAACAGTTAAGATTTCATTCTCATCAAGAGAATATTCTATCAAAGGCATTAGATAATTTGAAAATGCTTCAAGGGAAGAATCATAATCTCCCGGGCTTTCCAACATCGTAGCTGAAACTGGAAAGATAAAACCTTTTGGAGTAAATCCTGCTAAAGCCAGTATGTTATGTATGAGAAAACGGTGAATACGGCCATTCCCATCCTCAAAGGGATGCAAATATACAAAGCTATAAGAAATTGCAGCTGCGTGAATGACTGGAGGAATATTTCCTTTTTCCATCATTTCATGCGAATATATCAGCCCTTTCATGAGGTCCGGAAGATCTCCTGGCTTTGGGCTTATAAAATGTATTCTCTCTTTACCAATGGCTACTGTTTCTCCTACATAATTCTGGTTGCTCCTATAATCAGCATTTTGAAAACGGGGATCGACTATATTATTTTGTATTTCTATCAGCCTTTCTTTCTGGCAGAAATCCTTCTTTTCTGCTGACTGAAGTAATGTAATAAAACGGCCTATCCTTGAAGGAGAGGGTTTTATATTTTCTATTTCAAATGATGATCTTGTTTCTTTTGCATATAAGTAACCAAGAGCTCTTTTTAATAATTCTGGCGAATACCCTGATAATACACTTGAGCAGCGAGCTGAAAAATCTGACTTTTCAAATTTCTTAAGAGAAACTGTCTTTCTTACTGTCGGACAAAAATCCTTACCCCCTAATAAATTATTATTTATCCTCTGACGGGAAATCTTGATAACCGGTGAAGCTGTATAATATATTTCTGGATCTAAAAGATCAAAATAATTGCCTTGTGCAAGGTCATCTATGGGAAGTATTTTATCTGATAAGAATTCAAATAGAAACCATAAACTTCTTGCATATTTTCCAGTATGTTTTGCCCTAATATAATCGACCAATTCATTTTCATCGATTATTAAAAATAGCATTTTAAGTATCCCCAGATTTATTCCGTCATATTTCAGGGCAAATTCAAGATGATCTATATCAGCCTCACCTGGCCAATATTTTGGAGGAAAGATCTCTTCAACACTATGATTATTAATTTTTTTTTGACGACCACCGTGAGTTGCAACAAAGGATATATGCCAATTGGGAATAACTTCTAGCCCATACCGGTTAATAAGTTTATGGTAGCCAGCTGGTCTATTTATAGTCCTTCTATTTCTATTATTTTCCATCATTTATTCAGAAAAACATTTATCTATTGAAAAATTTGTTTATATTATAGCATAAAGCTAGAAAAATAGTTATATTTTAATATTTAACGAGATATATGATTATATAGCTTTAAAAACAATTATTTATATAAGTTAAATTTAAAAAATAAATATATTTACCCATAAAAATGAAAAATAAATTATTCCAGCTATTAATCATAACCGCCCTTCATAGCATATTCAGCTTCTTTATAATAAAATTAGTTAAAGAATTATATTATAGACGACTATAAGGACAGTGACCATGTGCGCCAGGGCTTTTATCGTATGATATTATAGAAGCCTGTCTTAAATTAGGTTCCCGTACGAAATTTTTTCATAATTCCTTCTATTTTACATTGTTTCCCATCGCTAATGTAGCTGATTTCTGTTTTTATATCCGATACGTAGTTATGTCGACTGGCAGGGGATTATAGGTTTGGGAAGGGTAAGCAAATTCTTATAAATTCCTTAAGTATTTCCAGAAAGACATGAGCAGGCTTTCTGTCATTGCAGCAGGATCCCATCCGGGTCTTACCCGGAATGAAGAGTCATTTCCTGTGGGCAAAGTAAATTTCCTCTATATGTTTCCCATGGACTTTGAAGAATTTTTGCTGGCTGTTGATGAAGAAAGCTATAATGAGTATTCAGTTTTAATATTAAAGAACCGCATATAATCCCTGGAGTAGTCCATAAAAAAATGCTGGAATTATTAAGATACTATTTTGTCTGTTATATTATTGAACTAACAAACATGGTCACTACCTATATAGTCGTCTATAATATACTTATCAAACCCATCAGGATTCTCTGCCACTTTTGGAGGTGGTCTTTTTCTTTCAAATTCATATATGCCAGGATGATTAGGGATCTTCTTAACTATTTTATAACCTTCAATAAAAGCAATTATTTTCATCTTTTTCCCGCAACGGGGACATGATGTAGAGTGTTACAACATGGGGAGTCTTTGGTAAAAACCCAGTACTGGCGGCATCTTAGGCCAAAACACTCCCCATATTAGAATATAATAAGCTCCAATATTTCTAACGAAAGGAGCTTATCTTGGAAGAGAAACTAAAAATCCAAAAGGCAAAGATGATCAATAAGAATAGATATCCAAATATAGCTGAAGATAAGCCCGTAATCAGAATTGTTTCATATTTCACTGAGCTTCAATATTTTCAAATTT
>CAZAJW010000348.1:0-8737 GCA_964485485.1 uncultured Atribacterota bacterium
TTTAATAAAGAATGTTTTGGTATTGAAATTCAAATGTATATCAATAGAATGGTAATCTTGGTATGATATTTAGAATACCTCGGGAAGGAAGTGAAAATAGTACAATAATAAGAGGTAAACCATTCAGAACAAACTAAATTTGATAAGATGAAATGACAAGAAAAATGAGAAGAAAAGTAGACTAGGATAGTAGGAAAGAGAATTCATTGTATATTAACGGCTACGATAAAATAGTATATATAGAAGCCTTTGATTAGAATCTAATAGTCTAAAATAAGAAAAATACAAAAAAAGGAGAAAAGATAATGAAAAAAATAAGTTTGTTTTTAGTAGTACTTGTCTTATTATGTGCTTTTAGTGTGAATGGTTTAGCACAAAAAGGAACCATTGCTATTGCTGGATGGGGACAGAATAATCCATTTTTTGTCCTTCTTCATGATTCTGCAAAAGGAGTATTTGAAGATGCTGGTTATGAAGTTATTATTTCTGACGGTGAAACAAAAGTAGACAAACAGTCAGCAGATATTGACAATTTTATTGCTATGGGCGTTAAGGGAATGCTATTAACTCCTGTTGATAGTTTTGCTTTGGCCTCAGCAGTTACCAGAGTAAGAGATGCAGGTATACCGGTTGTAACTGGCGACATGACTGTCTTTAATGCTCCTGTTAACGCTACAGTAGAATCAGATAATTATTATGCTGGTTATGTTGTTGGTGACTGGATGAATAAATATTACGCACAACTTGAAAAAAGCACTGATCAAGAAAGACCATTTAAAATAATATGCGGTCTTTTCAGCCAGGCAAATTCCTGCAGAGACCGCCAAGAAGGATTTGAACAGGCTATTTCAGAAGGACCTGAAGGTCTGATCGAAATCGTTTCCACACAGGAACAAAAAGGCGTAGCAGTTGATGAAGGTTATCAGTTTGCTCAAAATATACTTACTGCTAATGAAGATTTAGATGGAATGTTCTTCGGTTGTAATGATAACTTTGCCATGGGTGCTTTAAAGGCCGTTCAAGAAGCTGGAAAAGAAGATGAAGTTATTGTAACAGGCGTAGACGGACAGGTTGAAGCAGTAAACGCAATTAATGCTGGTACTGCTTTTAAATGTACCGGTGCCCAACATCCACAGGTTATTGGTTATGTTGCTGCTTTAAGATTGCTTGACTTATTAGAAGGCAAAGAAGTTCCTACTTACACAAAAATTACCTGTACCCCAACCCATTTACCTTTTCAACCTTTCTATATTGATGCGGCAGAGATGGTTGAAGCAGGTAAGGCAATTTCCAGAACAGTCGATGTTGAATTCCCGATAAGCGAACCTGTAAAATAGCAGATAAATAAAATTCATAAAGAGTAGAACTGCATAAATGCGGTTCTACTCTTTATGAGTATAAGCACAATAAATATTATAGTAAATTAATTGTTTTAATATTATATATTTTCTAAGTTTTGAGATTTAATTAGTGAAGTTTTAGAAAGAAGCTTATCTAAATTTTAAAATATTACTTAAAAAAATTTTAATATTATAAATTAAGATATTAGCCATATAAAGCTACCAATAAGACTTATAGCCAAAATAATAGATATTGTTCTTATTTAATTTTATGATAATGAAAATGTTAGATTATTGGTAAACTATATAAATGAGGTATTTGTAATGGCAAATAACAATCAAGATATTCTTGAATTTAAAAATATAACAAAATATTATCCGGGCACCATTGCTGTAAGTGATGTTTCTTTTAGTATCCGAAAGGGAGAAATATTTGGATTGATGGGAGAAAACGGTGCAGGCAAATCTACATTATTGAATATACTTTCCGGAGCTGTACCTGAAACCAGTGGTGAAATTATATTTGATGGAGAAAAATTAATTGGCAATCCTTATGAAAGAAGATTAAAAGGTATTAGCATGGTTTACCAGGGTTTAGGACTGGCATTAGAATTGACTGCAGAAGAAAATATTTTATTGGGAAATGAAACAAGCAGAGGGTTTGGGTTAATTGACCATAAAGCACAGCTTAAAAAAGCCAAATCGGTAATGGATAAAGTAGGAGTTGATTTTAGACTCAAAGTACCAGTTTATGATTTGAGCGCTGATGAAAAACAATTAGTAGCTATTGTCAGGGCAATTTCACTTAATGCCAAGGTTATTGCACTTGACGAACCTACTTCATCTTTATCAAGAAATGAAGTAGAGAAATTGTTTAATATTATTCGTAAATTAAGTGACGAAGAGAACCTTTCATTTATATTTGTATCACATCATCTTGATGAAGTTTTTAAAATTACTAACAGAATTGCAGTTTTGAAAGATGGAAAATTACAGCAAGTGGTTAATACTAAGGATACTAATCCACAGGAACTAACAGAGATAATGGTTGGTAGCAAAATAGCTGAAAACCACCAAACTAAGAAATTTTCTAAAGAGAATCCCTTGAATGAAGAAAACCAAGTAATTCTTGAGGTAAAAAATTTAACTCGCAAAGGTTATTTTCAGAATGTCTCATTTCAAGTTAGGGAGGGAGAAATACTTGGTTTTGCCGGGTTGTTAGGTTCGGGTAGAACTCATTTGATTAAATCAATCTTTGGAGCGGAATTATATGATAGTGGTGAAGTTATTTTTAGGGGTAAAAAGGTAAAATTTTTTAGTCCCAAACAAGCAATTCAAAATGGTATGGCTTATTTGACTGATGACCGTCTAAATGAAGGAATTTTAAAAACAATGACAGTAGGAGAAAATATTGCTATTGAAAATATGGGAAAAGTATCATCTAAAAATGGCATTATTAACCGCAAAAAAAATTACAATGTTCAAAAAGAATTTATTGAACGTTTCAGTATTAAAACAACCGGAGTTAATCAATCTATGCCATCATTGAGTGGAGGAAATCAACAGAAAGCTTTATTTGCAAGGTTGGTGAATACTGATTCTAATTTTCTTCTTTTAAATGAACCTTCACGCGGAATAGACGTAAAGATAAAAGAGGAGATGCATGAATTGATGCGCAATTTTGTTACCTCAAAAGATGGAAGGGCAATTATTATGGCTTCCAGCGAATTACCAGAACTTGTTGCTACCAGTTCCAGGGTTGTGGTAATGAGACAGGGTAATATTGCGGATATTTTAACCGGAGATGATATTAAAGAATCAAAGATTATTGAAAAGATGGTATGATTTATTCTAAATTACAAATAAAGATAAAAAGCACAGCAAGTTAATAATTTTAGAAGATAAAAAAGGCATTTGAATATTGAAAGGAGAAACAACATATTGCTATGTTATCAAAAAAGGATATGAATAATCAGAAAAATAGTGATAGTAAAGGAAAATCAAAGAAATCAATACTATATTTTATATTAAATAATCCTGCTTTTAGCGCATTAATATTTTTGCTTATCTTTTTTGCTATTATTAGCAGTCGATTTTTTACTCTCTATAATATGATCAACATCTTAACCCAAGTTTCCATTACGGCAATTATTGCTTTTGGCATGACTTTTGTTATCACCTCTGCCAATATTGATTTATCCGTAGGTTCAGTCCTGGCTTTATCTGGAATGATTTTCATGGCTCTCTCAGTAGCGGGGATTAATGTTATACTGGGCTTGCTTATTACAATTGCTATAGGTGCATTTATTGGCTTATTTGATGGTTTTATGGTTACTTTTTTTAAATTACCGTCTTTTATTGCGACTTTGGCAATGATGACCATTGCAAGAGGTCTGGCTTTATTGATGAGAGGCGGGACTACGATTAGCCAAGGGATACAGCCTTCATACTATTGGCTTGGTCAGGCTAAGATTGGAATTATTCCAGTCCCAGTTATTGCACTTGTTGTTATCTTTTTAGTGATGGACTTTTTAATGAGCCGAACAACTTTTGGTACCTATACAAGGGCAATCGGAAGCAATCCGGAGGCAGCAAGGCTAGCTGGTATTTCGAATAACCGAATTCTATTGATAATTTTTGCTATTATTGGTATTTGTTCTGCTATTGCAGGAATTATAACTGCTTCCAGACTTGGTGTTGGCAGCCCCATTACTGGTCAGATGAAAGAATTGGATGCAATTACGGCTGTTATTTTGGGTGGTACAGCAATGACTGGTGGCATAGGGACTATTAGAGGAACGTTTGTTGGCGCATTGGTTGTTACTATTCTTAATAATGGATTGACAATTATGGGGGTATCTTCTTATTGGCAACAAATAATGCTTGGTCTAGTGTTGATTAGTGCTTTAGCAATTAAGAGGTTCCAGCGTCAATAATTCTATAAGTCAATATATCTTAAGTTGAAGTTAAATATTATTTATACATTATAAAGCGTTAGAGAATTGTTCATAAATCAGAACAAATCAATAATTAGATGGATTAATACATAAAAATAAATAAAGAGGGGGTATTAAAATATACCCATATATTTAGATTTTATTTAGGTATTTGCAGGGTTTATCAGAAAGTTGAAGGATAATGAAAATAATTGGCATCGATATTGGTACTTCTGGACTAAAGATGTCTGTTTATAATGAAAAAGCGGATATTTTAAAGAGTGACAGTGCAACTTATACAGTTCAGAGTCCTTTTTCTGGTGTGGTCGAGCTTGACCCAACACTTATTTGGAAATCATTTAAAAAAATATTAAATCGTCTATTGAATAATCTTAATCAGGAAGATACGGAATATGTAATGAGTTTTTCAGTCTTAGGAGACGCACTCATTATTACAGATAAGCTCTTTAATCCAATAGTTCCTTCGATATTGTCGTCTGATACCAGGAGTTCAGGGTATTCTAAAAAAATATCCGAACAATTAAATCTAAAAGAGCTTTATTTGAAGACGGGACGCATTCCCCATTCCATGTCAATTTTAAACCGGTTGCTCTGGTTGCAGGATTATGATCATAATCTTTATGAAAACTCGAGTTGGTTTTTAGATTACCAGAGTTGGATTCTAGTAAAATTGGGTTTTAACCCTACGACAGATTATTCATCTGCCTCAGGAACACTTTTCTTTGATATCAATAAAAAATGTTATGATGATGATATTTTAAATTGGGCAAATATACCTAAGCAGAAGCTGCCTTATTTGGTTCCTTCCGGAAAATATCTTGGTCAACTATCTGAGGAAATAAAACTGGAATTAGGTTTTTCCGGAAAAAGTAAAATAGGTGTTGTTAGTGGTGGGATGGATCAGATATGCAATGCTTTGGGTACCGGAACAGTGTCAGCAAAAGAAATGGTCTGTTCGATAGGAACAGTAGAGGCAACAACAACAGTTCTGCCTGATGAAATAGATGATATTCAGTTATTTCCCGGAAATTATTATCGCTCAGTTTCTGCAATTCCCGAACAATTTGTAACCTTTAGTTTCTTGTGGGCCGGAGGCGGATCTCTCAGGTGGTATAGAGACAATTTGGGGGATTATAATAGAAAAATTACTGAGCAAGACAATAATAATTTATATAAAGAATTAATCGGAGAAGAAATAAATCCGAGTAAAGAATTATTTTTACCCTATCTTTCAGGCACCGGACCACCTTTCTGGGATTCTATGGCTCGAGGCGCATATCTGGGTTTAAATCTTTCTTCCAATAAACAGAATTTCGTTGATGCTATATTAGAGGGTGTTTCTTTTGACTTGAGATACAATTTGGAACAATTACAAAAGGCCGGTATAGTGGTTGAAAAAATATGTGTAGTAGGAGGCGGGTCCAAATCTTCCAAATGGCTTCAAATTAAATCTGATATTGTTAAAAAACCAATATTCAGATTAGAAAGGCAGGAAGGAGGCTCCTTGGGTGCTGCTTTGTTGGCTGGTTATGGTATAGGATTATATCAAGATTTAACTGAAATTGCCAAAAAGGTAAATAAAATAAATAAAGTATTCCATCCCTCTGACATGTTTATGGAAATTTATGATAAGAAATATGAAATATTTAAAGAAGCATATATTAAATTAAGGGGTATTAATAAAAAAATCAATTCAATTTTTAGAAGATAGTAAAAATAAAATATAGAGAAAGTATAATTTGTTCTATTTCTAAAATTGACCAAATAAGTTATTTAGATTTTTAAACTAAGGAGAATTCTGTATGCAAATTTTAGGAATTGATTTAGGCACTACTGGAACAAAAGCGGTATTATACGATATTAGTGGAAAGATTGTTAGTGAGAGCTATACTGAATATTCTGTATCAACACCTCAATCTGGTTGGGTTGAATTAGATCCTATCCTGATTTGGGATGCTCTCAAAGAAAATATTTCAAAAACTATAAATTATTCAAAAGAAAAGAATTTTGCTATGAGTTTTTCTGTTTTAGGTGATGCAGTTATTCCTATAGGAAAAGATAATGCACTATTGTATCCTGCAATGCTATCTGCTGATATACGCAGCTCTAAATATGTAAAACAAGTTGAGCAACATTTTGGAGATAAATACATTTTTGAATATTCCGGAAGATGGGCACATACAATGTGTCCGTTAACTAAGATTCTCTGGATTAAAGATAATATGCCTGATATTTACAAGAATACTGCTAAATTCCTTGATGTATTGTCCTGGATCAATCTAAAGCTGGGATTTAGCGCCATAATGGATAGTAGCTCGGCTTCTGCAACTTTATATTATGATATAAATAATAAGAAAATAAACGATAATGTACTTGAATGGGCTAAAATTGATAAAAAAAAATTACCCCTGGTAGGTGCAAGTGGTGAACATCTGGGGACTTTGTCTTCTGAAATAGCAACTGAATTAGGTTTTAAACCTGGTTCAAGGATAGATGTATCTTTGGGTGCTATGGATCAGTTGTGTAATGCCCTGGGGACTGGGACAGTAGAACCGGGAGATTCATCCTGTTCTACCGGTACGGTGGAATGCGCAACAATTATTTTGCCGGAAACAATTAGTGATGATGAACTATTCAATCATCATTTTATCAAGGTTCCCACAGCTATTAAAGATCAATTTGCTAATATGACCGTTTTGTGGACCGGGGGAGGTTCTTTAAAATGGTTTAGAAATAATTTTTGTCAGGAAGAGATAAAAGAAGCCCAGGAAAAAGGAATAAATGTATATGATTTAATTGAGCAAGGGGAAAGACCCATTTCAGATGTTTTTTTTCTTCCTCATTTGGCGGGAAGCGGTACCCCATGGTGGGACTCTCTTTCAAAAGGTGCATTTATTGGTTTGAGTTTGGCAAGCAATAAGAAGCAAATGATTGATGCTGTTATGGAAGGTGTTACTTTCAGTTTGGATATTAGCATGAAAGCATTAGAAAAGCTGGGATTAGAAAAAAAGAGATTTGCGGTTATCGGTGGTGGCTCAAAATCAGAAAAATGGAATCAATTGAAAGCAGATATCCTAAATCGAAAAGTAATCAGTATGATATACAAAGAAGGAGGTGCCCTGGGGGCATCTATATTAGCAGGATATGGGATTGGCCTATTTAAGTCCATGGAATCGAAATCCAAGGAATTGGCTAAAGTTGAAAAGGACTATCTGCCAAATAAAAATAAAGTGAGCCAATACAATCAAAAATTCGATATATTTAAGGAAATATATCCTGCATTAAAAGATATTAATCATAAGATATCTGAACTCGATTACTCAAGTTCAGTTTAATAAAAAACAAGGAGGACTTTATGTCAAATTTAAAAGAAAAAAGATTAAACAATTTGTTTAATCCCAAGAGTGGTAATTCTTTAATTACTCCAATTGATCATGGTTTTTATATGGGAGCAGTTAAAGGTCTGGAAGATCCTGTTGCAAAGATTGAAGAGCTAATCAAATATCAGGTCGATGGTACATTAATGAGTTTTGGGCTAAATAAAATAGCAAGTAAATATTTTGGTACCCAGGACTATTTACCCAAGATAATGACAGCGGATTATGTGATATTTGGAGAAGTTCCAGGGGAACCAAAGGGCGTCCTGGCAAATACTTATTATTCTTCTGTTGAATTAGCTGCAAAGTATAATTTTGATGCCATTAAGGTTTTATTTTCTTGGGGAACTGATTTAGAACAACAGGTTGACGTAATAAAATACATTGGTGCCTTGGTAGAAGAGTGTGACAATTACGAAATGCCTTTAATGATTGAACCTGTTCAAATGGGCATGAATCTACCCAAGGAAAAAGGGAAAGATCCAAAAGTGATCGTTGATGCCTGTCGTATTGCCCTGGAATTGGGTGCGGACATACTGAAAGCACCATATACCGGAGATAAGGAATCTTTTAGTCAGATTACTAAATATTCTCATGTACCGGTAATTATTCTTGGCGGACCCAAAGTTGATTCAATGAAAGAAGTTCTTCAGATGGCTAAGGATTCCCTGGATGCCGGTGGTAAGGGAACTTGCTTTGGTAGAAACGTTTGGGGAGACCCTGATATGAAAAATATCATTGGTGCCCTAAAAGAGATTACCCATGAAAATGCTGAAGTCGACGAAGTTTGTAAGAAGTATAACATTAAAAGTTGATAAATATTTAACTTTTTAATAATACTATTCTAACGATGCAACCCATCTGTTATTAATAAGATAATAATGGGTTGCATTGTTAGTTAAATGCATTAAATATCAAATTAAAATCACAAAAAAGGTACCTTTTATTATTTTAATTTATTGTCAAAAAATATTTCAAATATTTCCCAATATTTTCTTGACAACACCCCCCAACTCTGTTACTATCTAACTTGCCCCTTCTCTCGGGTGACCTTTCAGGTCTG
>CAZAJW010000349.1:0-4272 GCA_964485485.1 uncultured Atribacterota bacterium
GTCCCAATAGATCCATAGATGCAGACAAATCAAATGGTCCGACAAATGCAACATCAATTCCGGGAACGGAAAGAATTTCATCAATATTGTTTACAGCATTAATATGCTCGATTTGCAGTATAACTAAAATACCTTCACCTTCTATTGCATAAGACAGATATTCACTTAGTTGATTAACAAACAAACAATTTCTGCCAGCTCCGATACCTCTAACACCCTTAGGCGGATAATTGCAATAAGAAACGGCTTTTTCTGCTTCCGCCTTTGAATTAACCATTGGTATCATTATCCCAGCTGTCCCAGTATCTAGATATTGTTTGATAATAAACATGTCATTACCTGGAACACGCAAAAGTGGAGTTGTGGTTGTATACTTAATCTGTGAAATCATTCTACCAGCAGTTTCAAAATCCATTGCACCATGTTCACCGTCAATCATAATAAAATCAGCACCAATATTTGCGAGAATTTCTGCGTTATCAATACTGGATGTTTCTATCCAAGGACCGAAAACACTCTCTCCATTCATAAGTTTTTCTTTTAAATGATTAATCATAATGATTTCTCCTTTTTAAATGAAATCTAATAAAATTATTCTTTTGCTTAGATAAAAATTAAAGTGATTCTTTGGGGAGTGCCCTTTTAGTAATAATTACAAACTAAACCAATGGCTTTTCTTTTTGCTTCATTATCCTGTTTAAAATTGGTGACACGAATAGGCTGACAATAGAGGCAATGAGCAAAAAAAGACTAATTGGTCTGGTAATAAATACCATTGCGTTTCCTCCGGCTAACAATAAAGCTCGAATAATATTTTCTTCAGCGATGGGCCCTAAAATCAAGGCAATAATAACTGGACCAAGAGGGAACCCGGTCCTTCTGAAAATAAACCCTATAATACCCGCAATTAGGCAAATGAGGACATCAAGTGCGGCATTATTTAGAGCATAGGAACCTATTAATGAAAAACAAAAAACAGCAAGTGAAATCCAAGGGCGTGGCAATCTTAGTAATTTGGAAAATACTGCTGTTCCAGCAAAACCAATTAAACTTATATATACATATGCCAAAAACATCAAAGCAACAATCACGATAACGATGTCCATGTGATCTCTGAACAATAAGGGTCCTGGAACATAGCCATACATCATCAAAGCACCAATCATAATAGCAGTTGGGGCATCACCTGGCAACCCTAAACTTAACATGGTAGTCATGGCACCGCCCAAGCTAGCATTATTTGCCGCACAAGTAACCGCCAAAGCTTCATTGGATCCATGACCATACTCTTTCCCTTCTTTGGATATCCTTCTTGATTGATCCCAGGAAATAACCCCTGCAATATCTCCCCCGGTACCAGGTATGGCTCCAATAAAAACACTGATTAAGCAGCTAAGCGTAACAGGGATTTTTGTATCCCATATTTCTTTTAAACTAAAATGTTTCTTTTTTTCTTTTTCTTTCAAGCTTTCCAATGAACCTAGTTGTAAAGGTGTAATTATTTGATCAAGAATTTCACCAATTCCAAAAAGTCCAATCATTATTGGTAAAAAAGATATTTGGGCAAGCAAAAAAGGTGAACCAAATGAAAATCTTTGTGTAGCATACATGGGATCCAATCCAATAGTAGTCACAGCTAAGCCTAAAAATCCGGCAATAATACCCTTAACCACTGATTTCCCGGAAACAGAAATCATCATGCTTAAGCCAAAAACTGCCAATGCTGCATATTCTGCAGGACCAAACTTCAAAGCAAAGCGAGCAATAGGGAAAGCAGCTATGGCAAGCATGATGGCTCCAAATATTCCACCCAGAACAGAATAAAATGTATTAATCCAAACCGCCAGACGAACATAACCTTTCTTTACAATTTTATAACCATCAAACGTTGAGGCAATAGAGGCTGGAGTTCCCGGTGTATTTATTAAAATTGCCGAAATCCCTCCTGCAAAAATAGCAGAATTATACACCCCAATAAGCATGGCTAAACCAGCAGAAGCGGGCAGCCAAAATGTTATAGGAATTAACAAGGCAATTGCCATAGTCGCTGTTAATCCCGGCAATACACCGACGAAAAACCCTAATAGTGTGCCTATGCCCAAAAATAATAAAACCTGAACAGAAAATATTCCTTCAATACCTAAAATTGCTGTCATCGTTTTATTCTCCATGTATTTATTAATGTATAAATTATTGGTATCAGAACCTGGCCCATTTTTTTGTACAACCAAAGTATATATTTATAGCAAAATACGCAAGACATTCGTGAAAAAATAAAAAGAAAAAAAAGTAAAGCCTGCTGATAAGGCTAATATGTAAGGAATCCTTTTTTCCCCAAAAAAATAAACAATTATTGAAAAATAAATGATGGAATTAATAATAAAAGTACCTATCTCAAATATCCAGGCAAAAACATAAAATGCTGTCACAATTACGATCCAAATCCAATTCTTAAAATTTTCACTTCTGAAAAATCCTTTTTCAAAATAAGTCTTTTTATTTTTTAATCCAACAAGAAATAGTATAATAGATAAAATAATCAATCCATAAGAAACTAAACGGGGGAAAAATGCGGGTCCAGGAACACCAGGCATATATCCTGATGGAAGAGTTCTACTCCCCCAAAATATAATTATACCTAGAAGTCCTACAAAAATCGCAATAATATTATCTGCATTTAACATCTTTTTTACCTCATATTGGTAATGTTTGCATACTATAATAAATAACTAAATTCTTGTATTATTGATTATTATACTGAAATATAAATAGAATAAATGGGAACTGTGTTTGAAATTCTAACTCCAAACACAGTTCTTTATAAAGTTTAAGATTAGATAGATACTAAAAAACAAATTTTATAATCTTTTTAGCTATAATTATTCAGCAATTTCCAATTCTGCAATTAATTCTGAATATGTTTCGTATTCTTCTACAGCAAATTCATAAAACTCGTCCGGCCCCATCCATTGTAACTCTATTCCGTAGTCTGCCATCTTTTCCTGATACATTTCAGATTCAAAACCCTGTTTAAAGGCATCAACTAATGTATTTTTAACATCTTCAGGAAGTCCTTTTGGGCAACCAAAACCTAACCACGCTGTTGTTTGAATATCATAACCTAATTCCTTTAAGGTTGGAACGTCAGGGAATAAACTGGAACGTTGATCTGCCATTACCGCTAGCATTCTCAAATCTCCAGCCTCAATCGGACCAGCATTCTCGCTTGGGCTTGCAGTGGAACAGGCAATATGCCCACCCATTAAAGCTGTTTTTGCAGTAGCTGCACCTGAAAAAGGCACATGGGTAAACTCAATCCCAAGTTCTTTTTCCAGCTTTGCTGCTGCAATATGCCAGATTGAGCCGATACCAGAATTCCCAACAGTAATGACCCCTGGATTTTCCTTAGCAAATTCAACAAATTCATCAAAGGTCTCCCATGGTGAATCAGCATTAACAACAACGCTAGCAGGGAAATATCCAATATTACCAATTAAATCAAAATTATCAGGATTTACATCCGCATACCCCAAGGCTTCTAACATTGATAATTCAACCGGCAAATGACCGATGGTATAGCCATCCGGTTCACGGGATGCAACATAAGACATGGCAACAGCCCCTGCAGCTCCGGTTTTATTATTAACAACAACAGGGACATCTAAAATAGATTCAACAGCAGCAGCCATGGTCCTTGAATTTATGTCAGAACCACCTCCAGCGGCAGCCTGACACACAATAGTTATTTGTTCTTCCGGGAATTTTTCAGCAAAAGCAACCACATTAAAACTCAATATAATACTAAGTGTTACAAACAATATAATTATTTTCTTCATTTTTATTTTACTCCTTTCTATTTTAAGAAATATTTTTTATTAACTTAATCGAATTTCTTTTCACTAAATCATATACCTTTTATCACCTCCTTCACTAATAAATTTTTTTAGTATTGGCTTTTCTCATTTTACTGATTCTCACAATAATTAAACTATCTATACTTATTATATCAGCATGATAAAATTAATAAAAATAATTTTTTAATTAACAAAGTCTATTGCCATTTTTATTGCCTCAACCATGCTTTCTTCATTGGCTCTTCCTTCTCCGGCCTTACCAAAGGCAACTCCATGATCAACTGAAATTCGAATAATCGGCAAACCAACGGTAACGTTAACACCACTCATGCTTGACCATTTATTTGTTTTCTTGTCATATTTGAATCCCATTACTTTCATGGGGATATGTCCTTGGTCATGGTACATTACTACCGCA
>CAZAJW010000350.1:0-2877 GCA_964485485.1 uncultured Atribacterota bacterium
TTAAATTTTTTAGTAAAATTTTTCAAGACGACTCTGGCCATATAAGACCTCCTTTTAATTTATAAAAAAATTTTATTTATATTATTATATTTAAATTATAACTTATGGCTTTCCTCTGTATGCCATAAAAGAGCGGCTGCACCTAAAACACCAGCCTTCCCTTCTAAATTTCCTAACACTATTTGCAAGTCTTCTAACATAGCTTTCATTGCACGGCTAAAAACAAATTTTCTCACCGGTATCAGTAATTTATCACCTTCATTTGCTATACCACCAACCAGAACTACCATCTTGGGATTAAGTAAATTTACTAGAATGGTAATTCCAACACCTAAATATTCGATTGCATCTTCTACAATATCCTTGACAAGGGGATCTCCCTGACGAGCTTTTTTAAAGATTTCAGACAATCTAAGTTCATCAACTTCTATGTTTAAAATATTATCAGGACTATTCTTGTTTATTTCCTTTATTCTATCAATAATTCTATTCTTGATACCTGAAGCTGAAGAATAAGTTTCTAAACACCCAAAACCACCACAGTTACAGGCAGGGCCATCTTTATTAACAATTATATGACCCACTTCTCCAGCACCAAAATTATTTCCATGATATATTTTGCCATCGAAGATTAACCCTCCTCCAATTCCGGTTCCCAGGGTTAAGCAAATCATATCTTTTATGCCTTTTGCTACGCCAAATATTTTTTCGCCCCAGGCAGCAGCATTGGCATCATTTTCCAAAATAACCGGAACTCGAAATTCCTTTTTAATTATACTACAAATTGGTACTCTCTCCCATCCCGGTAAATTGGGAGCAGCATAAACTATACCAGTTCTGCCATCAAGTGGTCCGGGCACACCTATACCTATGCCTAAAACATTATCTATATTAATCTCAGACTTGTCTATAAGCTGATGAATGGTTTGTTTTATCCTGCTGATAACAATATCTTTCCCCTGCTGCGCATTTGTTGGACTCTTTATGTATTCCTTAATATTACCATTACTATTTACCAGGGCAGCACTTATTTTTGTTCCACCTAAATCAACCCCGATAGCAAATTTTCCTATTTCTTCCTTATTTACAATAGTGTTTAAAACCATTCCTTATAGACTTTCTTCTTTATTATAATATCATATATTAATCAACAAATTAACCCTTGATGGAACCTGCCATTATACCCCGTACAAAATAGCGCTGCAGACTTAAAAAGATAAGCAGTGGCAATGCCATTGAAACAAAGGCAGCAGCAGTTAACAATTCCCAATTCTGTCCATAAGAACCCACTAATGCACTTATCCTAACAGTCAATGGAGCAACATCCGGGGTACCTCCAAGATAAACTAGTGCAACCAAAAGATCATTCCAGACCCATATAAACTGGAAAATAGTAATTGAGGCAATAGCCGGAACAGATAATGGTAAAACAATTCTGGTAAAAATCTGAAAGGGAGTAGCGCCATCAATCGTTGAAGATTCAAACATTTCACTGGGGAGTCCGGAAACATAATTGTACATTAGATAGATGACCAGGGGCAATCCATAACCTGCATGAGCAAACCATATTCCCACAAAAGAACCTGATAAACCTAACTGGTTAAATATCCTCAGAATAGGAATCAATGTCATTTGCAGGGGAACGACTAATAAACCTACAAAAAGTATAAAGAAAAAACGCCTTCCCCAAAATTCCATCCAGGCAAATGCATAGGCAGCAAAAGATGCAATAATAATGGGTAAGGTACATGCTGGTATGGTAATAATAAGGGTATTTATAAAGGCACGTCCTATACCAATATTTGTTATAACATCCCTATAATTGGACAATGTAAATTGGGTAAAATTAAATGGGTGAGCCAGCACTGTCCACCAACCGGATGAAGCTACGTCTGCAGAGGGACGAAAAGATGTAATCAATAACCCTACTGTAGGAAATACCCATATAATAGCTACAACAATAACAAAAATATGCATAGGGGCATTTATTAAAAAATTATTTTGTTTTAATTTCATCTGATTGCCTCTTGTTCTCTAAAGCGCTGGACGTTTATTATTATCATGGGGATGATGAATATCAGTAGCACAATAGCGATAGAACTAGCCCTGCCATAATTCTGGAAGATAAACATTTCCTTATACATACGGTTGGCAATTACCTCTGTTGAAAAGGATCCGTTAGTCATAACATAAACAATATCAAAAACCTTGAGTACATTGATAAACATAGTAGTTGATACAACAGCAACAGTCGGTTTCATCAAAGGTAATATAATCTTCCAAAAAATACGGAATTCATTTGCACCATCTACCCTGGCTGCTTCCAGCAATTCTTTGGGAATTCCCTTATAACTAGCTGATAAAATAACCAAGCAAAAACCGGTCCATATCCAGATACCAACAATAATTAAGCATATGTTATTTATCCAGGGTCTCTCTATTAACCATGGAATGGGTTGGACCCCCAGAAAAGACAGGAAAGCATTAAGAACACCAATCTGCGAACTACCAATTGGTCTGTAAGAATAAACGAATTTCCAGATAACACCTGCTCCAACAAACGATATAGCCATAGGCATGAATATTATGGACTTTATGATTGATTCATAGCGAACTCTATCAAGCATTACTGCCATAATTAATCCTAAAGATACCGTCATCGGGACAAAAAGTGCTACCCATAACAGATTATTGCGAAAGGCAGTTAACATAACATTATTGGTAAATGAATAAATGTAATTGGCAAATCCAACAAATTTTTCTGATTGAGGTCCAAAGAATGAAATAATAAAGGTATTTATAGAAGGATAAACTAAAAAAAACATTAATACAAATAGAGCAGGAATTACATACAACCACGGAGTAAACCAGCGTGTT
>CAZAJW010000351.1:0-7661 GCA_964485485.1 uncultured Atribacterota bacterium
CCAAAAAACCAAAAGGACTAATTCTGGTAACCGGTCCAACCGGAAGCGGCAAATCAACAACAATAGCAAGTCTAATTGATATCATTAATGAAAACCAGAGGCTTCATATTATTACTATTGAAGACCCGATTGAATTTATCCATAGGCATAAGACTTGTATTATTGATCAGAGAGAAGTAGGTATGCATACCCAGTCTTTTGCTTATGCCTTAAGAAGTGCTTTACGAGAGGATCCTGATGTAATTCTAGTAGGAGAAATGAGAGATTTAGAAACTATATCAATGGCAGTTACCGCTGCCGAGACAGGTCATTTGGTATTTTCAACTTTACATACTAATAGTGCAGCTGAAACAGTAGAGCGAGTAATCGATGTATTTCCTGTACACCAACAAAGGCAGATACGCATTCAGTTGGCAGAATCTTTGCAGGCAGTAGTTTCCCAGACTTTGTTGCCTAACATTGACCAGACTTCTCGTGTTCCTGCGGTGGAAATAATGAAAGCTACTCCTGCAGTAAAAAATATTATTCGAGAAGAACGTATTCATATGATTCCTGCTACAATTCAGGGCTCTAAGCAACAAGGCATGCAGTCAACGGATCAATGCCTGCGGGAATTATACCATAATCACATTATTTCTCGAGAAGTAGCATTAGCGAAGGCAATTGATGCAAAATTTGTAGTTTCCCATTAAGAGACAATTAGAAAATATCCTTTTTTTCATAAATACTTTATAGGGGGGGGATAAAAATGATAGAGAAGCAAAATAGGAAATTAGGTGAGATTTTATTAGAATATGGAATGATATCTCCTGAGAAGTTGAAAAAAGCATTAAAAGTACAAAAAGAAAAGGGTAAACGGATTGGCCAAATACTAATAGAAATGAATTTGGTAACACAGGACCAGATTAATTGGGTGTTGTGCAAACAACTAGATATACCTTATGTACAAATTGAAACAGAACAAATGGATTTGGAATTGCTAAAAAATTTTCCCGAATATCTGATAAAGAATTATCATCTTGTTCCTTTAATAGAAATAAATGATAAGCTGGTGATTGCCATGTCAGATCCCACAGATAATGAAGCAATTCAAAGAATAAAACATTTTTATAAAAGTGATATTGATATTGTTTTTGCCTCGTTTAAAAATATATCAGAGATGATACACTATATTGAAAAAGAGTATCCTGATATTTGGCATGATTCCTAATAGAAAGACTACAGATAAGGAGATATAAATGGATTTTAAAATTCAAGACCTTTTGTTAGAGGCAAAAGAAAAGGGGGCATCTGATGTCCATTTAAATATTGGTATACCACCTACTTTTCGTTTAAATGGCAAATTAGCCAAGACTAAATTTTCTATTTTAAGTCCCGAAGATGTCCATGAATTAATTTATAGCATAACTTCAAATCAGCAAAAGGAACAATTTGAAAAAGATAGACAATTAGATTTTTCTTATGAAATGAAAGATGTATCACGTTTCCGAATTAACATCTTTCGTCACCGACTAGGTGAAGCAGCTGCTATTCGACTAATTCCAACAGAAATAAAAACGGTCTCGGAGTTGGGATTACCCGATGTCATTAGCACTTTAGCAGAAAAAGATAAGGGAATTATCCTGGCTACCGGTCCTACCGGAAGTGGAAAATCTACTACACTGGCAGCCTTAATAGATATTATTAACACTAATCGCTATGAGCATATTATTTCCATAGAAGACCCTATTGAATTTATCCACCAGCATAAAAATTGCATTATTTCGCAGAGAGAAATTGGAGAACATACCGATTCCTTTGCTAGCGCTTTAAGGGTGGCTCTTCGTGAGGACCCTGATGTTATACTGGTTGGGGAAATGCGAGATTTGGAAACAATTTCTATGGCCCTAAGGGCAGCTGAGACAGGCCATTTGGTATTATCGACATTACATACCAATAGTGCGGCTGATACTATCGAAAGAATGATTAATGCATTTCCGGCACATCAGCAAGCTCAGGCACGTATGCAGGTTTCCGGCACTATTGAGGCAGTTATTGCCCAGACACTCATTCCTACTGCAGACGGGCAAAGCAGGATAGCAGCAGCAGAATTAATGCTAGCAACTCCAGCAATTCGTAATTTGATTCGAGATGAAAAAATTTACCAAATTCCTTCAACCATACAAATTAGCAGAAATATTGGTATGCAGAGTTTAGACCAATCATTAAAAGATTTATTGATGGAAGGGAAGATTACAAGAGAGGATGCTATAAGAAAAGCTGTTAATAAAAAGGCCTTTATCGAATATGCAGGTTTATAGTGATTTTTTTTGACTTTTAATACTAAATTATATAAAATATCTAGGAAAATACAAATCTCATAAAAATAGTCAAAAATAATTTTATAGATTTTTCGGGAAAAGTAAATTACCTCTAAGGTAATCGAACGACAGCCTGTAAATCATTTTTAAATTAACTGTGATTAAAATAATCTATACGCTGGACGCGTTAAAGCAAAGAGTCGAATGGTGATAAGTTTTTATCCATTAAGCAGGGTGGCACCGCGAAAAATATTTTCGTCCCTGATAATATTTTGTTAAATATTATCAGGTTTTTTTGTTTTTTATTAGAACATTTATTTTTTTAGATATTCTAAACAGCGTTATAGTGTAAAGGAGTTTACTTATGTTATCAAAAGCACCAAAAGGAACTAGTGATATATTACCTTCTCAAATTGATTATTGGTATTATATAGAAAATATTATTAAAGAAGTCTTACAGACCTATGGTTATCGGGAAATCAGGACCCCAGCATTTGAACATACCGAATTATTTGTAAGGGGAATTGGTGAGACAACCGATATTGTTAATAAAGAAATGTTTACCTTTCAAGATCGGAAAGGACGCAGCCTGACTTTACGTCCTGAAGGGACTGCACCGGTAGTAAGGGCATTTCTGGAACACAACATGAGTAGAGAAAACCCTTTAGTTAAACTATTCTATTTGGGTAATATGTTCAGATGTGAGAAACCCCAGGCAGGCCGGTACCGTCAATTTAATCAATTTGGTTTGGAGGCAATTGGTTCACAATCACCACTTATTGATGCTGAAATCATCCAGGCTTCGCTGGATATTTATAAAAAAATTGGTTTAACCGATTTAAAACTTATTATTAACAGTGTGGGTTGCCGAAAATGTAGACCGAACTATCTAAAAGCACTAAAAGATTATTTTCGGGATAGAAAGGAATTGTTATGTTCCGACTGTCGCGAGCGATATGACAAAAATCCTTTAAGGATATTAGATTGCAAAAAAAAGCAATGTCAGGTAGAAATCAAGAATAGTCCCACTATATTTGATTATTTATGTGAAGATTGCAAAAATCATTTCCAAAAATTAAGAGAGTATTTAAATAGTCTTGAGATTACCTATCAGGTCAATCCATTGTTGGTCAGAGGACTGGATTACTATACAAAAACAGCTTTTGAAATAATTTCCGGTGATTTGGGTTCCCAAAATGCAATAGGAGGGGGAGGAAGGTATGACTATCTAGTAGAGGAATTAGGTGGAAAAAATACTCCTGCTGTTGGATTTGCCGCCGGGATAGAAAGAATTATTGCTACCATGGAAAAACAAGCTGTCCGAATACCTTCCTGGGGAGGCATAAAAGTTTTTGTTGCTACCGTTAGCTCGGAAGATTATTCTCCTGCTCTCAAGATTGTAAAACAAATCAGGGAGAGCGGGGTCAGTGCTGAGATGGATTTCCTTGATAAAAGCATAAAAGCACAAATGAGGTTAGCAAACAAATTAAATGTTTCCTATGTGTTGATAGTAGGGCAGGAAGAGTTGAAAGAACAGAAAGTGACAATAAAAAATATGTCAAACGGACAACAGGAGAAAGTTTCTATAGGTAAAATATTGCCATATATAAAGACAAGACAAAAAGATTAAGATAAGCTAAATGACTATTTTTAACTGAAGCCCAAAGTTGGAAGTTATATTGCTTAAGGAGTATTATAGTTAAATTATAAATACAAAATCAAAAAGAAAGAGCTAAAAAGCGGTAAAAAGTTAAACCTCTTTTGGGGGTTCTTAGAGGTACCCGCTGTCTGGGTGCGATATTTATTTTTTTATTTAGTGAGGAGGATAGTTAATCAATGATTGATATCAGTATATCAGAGGTCGGAAGACATGAAGCGGAAAAAGTTTGTATAAAAGGCTGGCTTTATAATCAGCGTTCCAGTGGAAAAATAAAGTTTATGATTATACGAGACGGAACAGGTTTTTTACAGGGAACACTGGTAAAAAGTGAGATGGAAGAAAAATACTTTAATATGTTGGATGATCTGAATTATGAATCTTCAATTATTGTAGAGGGAGAAATAAAGAGTGAGAAAAGAGCTCCCAGTGGATATGAAATGCTAGTGAAAACAATACAAGTTGTTCAAAATGCTGAAAAAGATTATCCAATCTCCCTTAAGAAGCATGGTGTAGGATTTTTGATGAATTTCCGTCATCTTTGGATGAGAACTCAAAGGCAGAATGCAATTTTGAGAATACGGACAGAAATTGTCAAAATTATTCACAATTTTTTAAATCAAAAGGGTTTTTACCTGATTGAATCACCTATTTTGACTCCGGCAGCCTGTGAAGGTACTACTACATTATTTGAAACAGACTATTTCGGAGACAAAGCTTATTTGACCCAGAGCGGACAACTATATAATGAAGCATCTGCTATGGCTTTTGGAAAGGTGTATTGTTTTGGTCCTACTTTTCGAGCAGAAAAATCTAAGACTAGAAGACATCTGATGGAATTTTGGATGGTCGAACCGGAGGCTGCTTATTTTGATTTTCAGGATAACAATAAGTTACAGGAGGAAATGATAGTTGCTATTGCTAAACACGTTTTAGAACATTGTCCTTTAGAACTGAAAATATTAGAAAGAGATACTTCGATGTTAGAAAATATACAATCTCCCTTCCCTTATCTTTCTTATGATGATGCTATTAAGGTAATACAAGAAAAAGGAAGCCAGACTCAGTGGGGTGATGACTTAAGCGGAGAAGATGAAACGATTATTTCAGGACAATATAAAAAACCGGTATTTATTCATCATTTCCCGACAAAATGTAAAGCTTTTTACATGAAACCCGATCCGGAAAGACCTGAAACAGTTTTAGGCGCCGATTTGATAGCACCGGAAGGATTTGGTGAAATAATTGGAGGTGGTCAGCGCATTGATGATTATAAATTAATTAAAGAACGAATAAAGGAATTTAATTTACCGGAAGATGATTATCAATGGTATATTGATTTGAGAAAGTATGGTTCTGTTCCACATTCAGGATTTGGCTTGGGAATCGAACGTACCGTTGCCTGGATTTGTAATCTACCACATATTCGGGAAACGATACCTTTCCCCAGGATGTTGAACAAAATTTATCCATAAAATACTAATGGACTAAATGTTGGAGTAAGGTTTATAGTTTTTGGTTTTTAGTTTTTAGATAAAGAGTGTTAATAAAAAGGCTTTCAGACAACAGTTTTAAATTAACAGATTAAGAATTTTAAATTATTATATCAAGACTGCATCTAATTAGTTCAGTTATAGTGATAATTTAAAAAAGATGTATGGGTTCTAAAGAGTGAAAATTCAGAAAATTTTATGATTTTGCATTTAAACTAGAAACTATAAACTAAAAACTGATAACTATTTTTTTAAAAGGAGCGAACAAAAAATGAGCATACCCGAACAAGTAAATAATAACCTGGACACATGGAAAAGAACCCATAATTGTGGAGAACTTAATCAAAAAAATATCAAAGAAAAAGTAGTATTAATGGGATGGGTTAATACACGCAGAGACCACGGAGGGCTCATTTTCGTTGATTTGAGGGATCGTGAAGGGAAAACCCAGGTTGTATTTGATCCAAGAGTATCAGAAGATGCTCACCTTACAGCACATAAAATTAGGAATGAATTTGTTATTGCAGTAAAAGGAGAGGTCATCCATAGAGGCAAAGACGCTATAAATCCCAATTTGAAAACAGGCGAAATAGAAGTCAAGGTGAGTGATATGAAGATATTAAACCAATCAGAGCCACCTCCTTTTAGTATACATGAATATTCCGAAATTGGGGATGACCTTAGGTTAAAATATCGTTACCTGGACCTTAGGAAACCGGAAATGAAAAAAAATATTATTATTCGCCACCAAGTAAGTCAGACCATTCGCAATTTTCTGAATGATAGGGGATTTCTCGATATTGAAACACCTTTCTTGACTAAGAGTACACCTGAAGGGGCGAGGGATTATATTGTACCCAGTCGTGTCAATCCAGGTAAGTTTTATGCCCTACCTCAATCACCGCAATTATTTAAACAGTTGCTTATGATAAGTGGATTTGATAAATATTATCAGATAGTTCGCTGTTTCAGGGATGAAGATCTGCGGGCAGATCGGGCACCTGAATTTACTCAATTGGATATTGAAATGTCATTTATAGACAGAGATGAATTATTTAATCTTATTGAAGATTTGATGATTCTTTTATTTCAGAAGATACTAAACAAAAAAATACAAAAATCTTTTCCTAGATATGATTATGATGAGGTAATTTCTAAGTACGGAATTGATAAACCTGATTTAAGATATGGGATGGAGATTCATAATTTAAATCAAATATTTAAAGAGGCAGATTTTAAAGTGTTTTCCAATATAATTGCTGAGAAAGGAACAATTGGTGCTCTAAAGACTGAAAAACCGGAGACATTTTCCCGAAAAAATATTGACGATTTGCATTACTATATAAAATCACTTGGTTTACCGGGATTATCCTTTATTCGCTTTAAGGAAGATGGTAATATTCAATCTTCTATCGGAAAATATCTTTCTGTCGATGATATAGCAAAAATCAAGCAAGAAATGCAAGCAGTAGCTGGAGACCTAATTTTTATTGTTGCCGGACCCCGGGAAGAGGCCTTGCAAGCACTGGGTATGGTTAGAATCAAATTGGCTAAAGATTTGAATCTAATTCCGGACGACCGTTACGAATTTTTATGGGTTACTAATTTTCCGTTATTTGAGTATTCTAATGCCGAAAAACGGTATACATCAATGCATCATCCCTTTACTGCTCCGGTGGACAAAGATATTTCTTTATTGGACAAAGACCCTTATCGAGTTCGCTCCAAAGCTTATGATTTGGTATTAAACGGTAATGAGATAGGGGGAGGTAGCATTAGAATTCACCGGACAGATTTACAGCAAAAGATATTTAATCTTTTGGGCATTAAACAACAAGAAGCAGAACAAAAATTTGGCTTTTTGCTGGAAGCCTTGCAGTATGGCGCACCTCCTCATGGAGGAATAGCCTTTGGGATGGATAGGTTGGTGATGTTGTTGACTGGTACTAATTCTATACGGGAAGTAATTGCATTTCCTAAAACACAAAAAGCTACCTGTCCTTTAACAGGTGCACCCTCTGAAGTCAGTACTGAACAATTAAAGGAATTGCATCTTAAGACTAGTATATAGCATCGAGTATATAGTATGAACCTCCCCCTTGAGGGGGGAGAATAAAGGTGGGGGTGAAGGTGACCATAGGAGAGGGAACTATGAGGAGAAGATAATTTCCTGATTATTTTCAATTATATTTGACTGAAAGCTGAAAACTG
>CAZAJW010000352.1:0-3971 GCA_964485485.1 uncultured Atribacterota bacterium
CTTACATAGATGATGTGCATCTTGCCTATATGGACTTATTAGAAAAAGATGAATTTACTTTACCGACAAGTATTTATAGGATGATGTCTAGTGATGCACGGAAAAATGTGGACCAGGAGAGAGTATATCGTGGCTTAGCATTAGATGATGAAACACTTCGCATGATTTATCATGATAATGCAATGAAGTTGTTTTTTAAATAAGATGCAGTTTTCAGTTGTCAGTAAGATACAAAATACAAGAAAAATTAAAGTTTTGAAAGTTTCCCTCTCCCCTCGGAGGGAGAGGGTCAGAGTGAGGGGGATGAATTCACCCCCACCTTAATCCTCCCCCCTCGAAGGGGGAGGAAAAAAGAGGAGTAAATCTTTCCCTCAAGGGGGAGGAAATGAGATAAACCTTATATCGTATTCCGTATACCGTATAACGTGAAGAAAAGAGAAGAAAAATGTAAGACATAAAAGAAGTTTTCAGTATAAAACATATTTCACGTGCATTTCGGATACTGATAAAATATTTTTAGTTAATACTATTAATTCAAGTTTTTTAAATTGAATTTAAAAACCAAAAACAAAAAACAATAAACTAAAAACATTTTTCTAAAGATTTCCCTCTCCCCTCGGAGGGAGAGGGTCAGGGTGAGGGGGAGGAAATGATAGAAGGGCATCGATCACTAAATCCAACAATAATTGACAAGTAATTAGTAATAAGCAAAAACTAGCAATTCATATTTTTAAACAAATATTAACTAACGAAACTAATTTACGGAATAATGAGGTTTCTGTTTGCTATATATTGTGTATAGATGAATTAGGTGATAAAATCAACTTAGATTATATGAATTTAAGAAAGGTATGAAATGAGTCAAAAAACAAGAGAAAAGGTTCTTGTTACTGGTGGGGCGGGATTTATAGGGTCTCACATTGTAGATTTATTTATTGATAATAATTATGATGTAATTATAGTTGATGATTTATCTGGTGGAAAAAAGGATAATATAAATAAAAATGCACGCTTTTATCAGATTGATATTAACGATACTGGAATAAAAAACTTCATTAGCAAAGAAAAGCCGGATTTCATATGCCATCAAGCTGCCCAGATAAGCGTTTCTTATTCGGTAAAAAATCCAAAGATTGATGCTCAGCGAAATATAATGGGCTTACTAAATTTATTGGAGAGCTCATATTCAAATGATGTTAAAGGTATTATATTTGCCTCTAGCGGTGGGACTGTCTATGGAGAACCAGAATCTTTCCCAATAAGCGAGAGTAGTCCTTTTGATCCCTCTTCCCCTTATGGCATTGCCAAGATGTCCTCAGAGTATTATTTAAAATTTTATTCTGATTATTATAATTTAAACTATATTGCACTGCGCTATGGAAATGTTTATGGCCCCAGGCAAGACCCCTATGGCGAAGCCGGTGTTATTGCTATTTTCATCCGTAAAATGTTAAATGGAAAAGTGCCTACTATTAATGGAGATGGTGAATATATCAGGGATTATGTTTATGTAGAAGATGTAGCTAATGCATGTTTACTCAGCATGAAAAATATGCTAAAATTATCGAAGTTATATAAAAATAACAGCTTGATGAATAAATTTGTTTCTTTTAATATCGGAACAGGTCAGGCTATTTCAGTTAATCAATTGTTTTCCTATTTAAGGGAAATAGTTGATTTTTCTATGCGGGCTAATTATGGTCCTCCTCGTTCTGGCGATTTAAGAAAAAATATACTTGATTGTCAATTGGCAAAAAAATATCTAAATTGGGAAGCTCGATATAATATGAGTGATGGATTGACTAAGACAGTAGAATGGTTTAAAAATAGAAAATAGTATATCTTGTTCCGTATAACGGGAAGACAAAATAGTATTTAGTATCGAGTATCGGGTATCAAGTCAAAACGTAATACAGGAAAGAATAAATTGTAACAAGCAATAAAAAATAAGTAAAAAATAAGAAAGATTCAGTAACCACAGATTACAGGGTAATAGTGAATAACATATAATCTGAAGAGAAGATGTTATATAATTATATTGTAGTTATTGGAGTAATTGGGAAATTAATTTATTTTATGATGCCTCTTCGAGGCAGTGCTGGAGGAACCCTTGGCGGAGTGGGTAAATATCGTAATTAAAATATCAGGAATATTTGTAGCCGGAATATTGATGATATTATTGGGGAAATATGACCAAAAGAAAAAAATTGCTCCCTGGTTAAAGTTATCATTACAGGGAATCATTGCTTTATTGGTGATCGCTGTTGGCGTTAGAATTGAATTTTTAAGAGATAACTCAGGTGGTTATTGGTATCTTGTCAATCTTTCTATTCCGATTACTATTGTTTGGTTATTGATTATTACCAATTCAGTAGGACAAACAGATGAATTGGGCAATCTTACACCAACAATAGTATTTATAGCTTCTTTAACTTTTTTAATTGTATCAATTTTTCAACGGCAAGGACTAATATTAGCTGAAATATTATCTATTATTTTAGTTGTTTTTTCTTTAATTACTATTTATCTAAAAAAGAAAATATTTATAAATAAAAGTAATTGTTTTTCAATGTATTACATGTTTTTTGGATTTATGCTGGCTATTATCGCTATTGTGGGAGTCTTAAAAAGTACAGCAGCCTTGACTTTACTAACACCATTTTTAATTTTAGGATTTCCAATCGTTGATACTTCTTATTCTTTCATTGCAGGATATCTGAGAGATGACTATTTAGGAACTGTAAATGAGAGCAAACTAAGGCAACAGTTGATAAGCCAAGGTTTTTCATGGAGAGGAGCAAATATGGTTATTCTTTCCACCTGTATATATTTGAGCCTTATCGCTGTTGTAATATCAATTTGGGAAGATTTTTATCTATTTTCTGCTATGATTGGAGTAGGGTATCTTTCTTTTTATTGGTTAAAACAGCAAGTTGTTCAGGGGAAAAATATTATCCATGTTGATGAAAAAAAACAACTAGTAAAGTTGTTTGGTGTGCCGATTAATAGAATTAATTGCCAACAGGCAATTGAATTACTTGACAAGTTTGTTTCTCAAAAAAAATCTTGTTTTGTTGTAACTCCTGATACCCTAGCTATTTTACGAGCCAGAAAAGATAAAAAATATCTAAATATTACTAAAAAAGCAAATTTGGTAACTCCAGATGGGGCAGGAATACTTTGGGCAGCTGCTACATTGGATAATCCATTAATTGAACGTATTACCGGAATTGATTTAATTAACAATATATGTCAATCAGCTGTTGAAAAGGGATATAGATTTTATTTATTGGGTTCAAAAGAAGGAGTAATAGAAAAAACAGCAACATGTTTAAAAAATAAATATCCGGGAATTAATATTGTTGGGTACCACCACGGTTACTTTAACCAAGGTGAAACCGAAGCTAAGCAGGGAGAAAAAAGCGAAAAAGAAATTATCAGAGACATTAAGCAGAAAAAACCGGATTTTTTATTGGTAGGGTTGGGCGTTCCAAAACAAGAGCTTTGGATATCAAAATATAAAGATGAATTGGGCGTTCCAGTGTGCATTGGTATTGGAGGCAGTTTTGACGTTCTATCCGGGAAAATACCTAGGGCTCCATTGTGGATGCAAAACCATGGTATGGAATGGATTTTTCGATTAATAAAAGAGCCAAAAAGAGTAAAGAGGGTCATTGCATTACCTTATTTTATGTGGCTTATTATCTTAGGCAAAATTGAATTATTTTTTCGAGTGGACGAATAATTATAATTATAAATAATATATATACATTGCTCTTAACTGCAAGATGCATTTCCTCCAAATAGCACATATCAGACCTGGAAATAAATTTAGAAATCATAATCCATCACTAATACGTATACCGTATAACGTATAACGTGAAGAAGAAATCAGTTGCGAGATAAAATAAGGAATTCAAATACAAAAATAGAGGCAAGAGATAAAATAGTTTTAAGTTGTCAGTTTTCGG
>CAZAJW010000353.1:0-3137 GCA_964485485.1 uncultured Atribacterota bacterium
GAATTAATAACTACTGGCTCCAAACTTTCTTTCATTTCATCATGCTTTACAATTTATGCCTTTAACGAACTAAAAAGGCAGTTAAAAAAAGCTGACAGTTTAAGATTTCTTTTTATAGAACCTGCTTTTATAAAAGACAGTCTCCAGGAGACAAGAGAATACTACATTAACCGGACAAGACGTGAAAAAGACATTTCCGGAAGTGAATTTGAGCTAAGGCTGAAGAATGACTTAAATCAATCCAGCATAGCCAGGGAATGTGCCAAATGGATAGATGATAAAGTGGAGCTGAGATCACTAAAAGATTCAACTGTTGCTCCTGTTAAGCTTTACCACATAGATAATTCAAACGGCGATCAATTTACAATACAGGGAAATTCAGATTTTACAGCTGAAGGTCTGGGATTTACCTATTCCAATAAGATGAATATCAACTCACTAACCGATGACAGAGAATCTACAAAAGAACTGCTATCTTTTTTTGATGAGATATGGGAAAACCAGGAAATGGTAGAAGACGTAAAGGAAGAAATACTGTCCCGCATACTAAACCTGTACAAAGAAAATCCACCGGAGTTTATATATTTTGTCACTTTATACAATATCTTCAAAGATTATATAGATGATCTTGAGGAAGAAAATATTATAAAGACCAGGACCGGCATAAAAGAAACTTCAATATGGAATAAATTATATAGATTCCAGAAGGATGGAGTTCTGGGAACAATAGATAAGATTGAAAAATATAATGGCGGGATTATTGCAGACAGCGTAGGGCTTGGCAAGACTTTTGAGGCTCTTGCAATAATAAAGTACTATGAGCTCAGGAATTATCGCGTACTGGTCTTATGTCCCAAAAAACTTCGGGAGAACTGGACCATATATACAATCAATGATAAAAGGAATATTTTTGTTAACGACAGGTTTGCTTATGATGTTTTGAACCACACAGATCTAAGCAGGTATTCCGGATATTCGGGTGAAATAAACCTCGAAACTATAAACTGGAACAACTATGATCTTATAGTGATTGATGAATCGCATAACTTCAGGAATAATGATCCCCGCAAGGATAGAGAAACCCGGTACAGCAGGCTTATGAATAAGATCATTAAGCAGGGGGTAAAGACCAGAGTTTTAATGCTTTCAGCTACTCCTGTAAATAACCGCATGAATGATCTTAAAAACCAGATACTTTTCATTACTGAGGGAAATGACCGGGCATTAAAAGAATCCGGAATTGACAGCATAGAAAAAACACTTAAAAATGCTCAGGCTATTTTCAACAAATGGAATTCACTTCCTGAAGAAAAGAGAAATATCGATACTTTCCTGGATATGATAAATCTTGATTATTTCAAACTTCTTGATACGGTGACAATAGCGAGATCCAGAAAACATATTGAAAAGTATTACAATATAGAAGAAGTTGGTAAATTTCCTGAACGTCTGAAACCGATAAATATAAAGACAGATATAGACCTGAAAAATGAATTCCCATCGTTGCAGGAAATAAATAAATCCATAAGAAAATTAAACTTAAGCGCCTATTCTCCCCTAAAATATGTACGAATAGATAAAGCGGAAGAGTATGGAAAAAAGTATGATATCATGGTCAAAGACGGCACATCAAGATTCCGCCAGATCGACAGAGAAAATAATCTCATAAATTTGATGAGGGTAAATATTTTAAAGAGAATGGAAAGCTCGATCTATTCCTTTGGAATAACCGTTAGAAATATAATGAGTAGAATTGATGATCTGCTCGCCAGGATAGAAGAAGGGAAAGAATCCATAGATTACTCTCTTAATATCAATGAAATAGATATTGAAGATGAAGAACTGGCGGACCAGCTTATTGGAAGCAAGGTAAAGGTATTATTTCAGGATATCGACCTTGTTAAATGGAAACAGGATCTGGAGATCGATAAACAGATATTTACAGGATTATTAAAAGAGGCAGATGAAGTAACACCCTACAGAGATGCAAAAATAAATCATTTAAAAAAAGTAATTGATAATAAGATTAATAATCCAATAAATGAGGGAAATAAGAAGATAGTCATATATTCTGCTTTTGCTGATACTGCTAATTATCTATATGAAAATCTTTCCGGATGGATTAAAAAAATGTATGGACTGAACTGTGCAATAGTGACAGGCTCAGGAGAGAACAGGACAAATGCTCCTTTCAAGCAAAATGATTTCAACCGGATCCTCACTTATTTTTCTCCCACATCAAAAGAAAAATTAAGCGTATACAAAGATGATGGGATAGAAATAGATATCCTGATAGGGACAGATTGTATTTCCGAAGGCCAGAATCTTCAGGATTGCGATTATTGTGTCAATTATGACATTCACTGGAATCCTGTACGAATCATACAGAGATTTGGCCGGATTGACAGAATCGGTTCCACAAACCAATATGTGCAGCTTGTTAATTTTTGGCCCAACATGGAATTGGATGAATATATTAACCTTGAGGCACGCGTCACTGGCAAAATGGTGCTGGTGGACGTGTCTGCAACCGGTGATGAAAATATAATAGATGAAGACAGAATGATAACTGACCTTGAGTATAGAAAGATACAATTAAAGCAATTACAGAAAGAAGTGGTAGATCTGGAAGAGGTAACAGGCGGAATATCCATTACAGATCTTACTTTTAATGACTTCAGGATGGACCTTGTAGAATATATGAAAGATAATAAGAAGTCGCTTGAAAAATCAGCTCTGGGCATGTATTCAATAACCTCAGATGATGCAATTGATACTCCAAAAGGTGTTATATTCTGCTTAAGGCATATGAGCAAGAAAGTGGTTCCCGATGAGCATAATGCATTATATCCTTTTTACCTGGTTTATATTAAAAGAGATGGCGAGGCATTATTTAATTATTCATCGACTAAAAAAATATTTGATATTTATAAAAAATTATGTCATGGAAAGAAAGAAGTCTTAAAAGAATTAGTAGATACATTTAATGAAGAGACCGGCGATGGCAGGAAAATGGATCATTATTCCTTACTGCTTAAAAATGCCATATCCAGTATTATAGGTAAGAAGGAAGAGAAAGGCCTGGACAGCCTTTTCTCAAAAGGAAGTACCACCATTTTTGATAATAATTATTTTGG
>CAZAJW010000354.1:0-5989 GCA_964485485.1 uncultured Atribacterota bacterium
CAAAGTGTCATCATCTTTTATGTCAACTTTTTGATTTTGTCCTGTCTCCTGTCCGGTGGTCTCCGGATTTTTTATACTCTCAACTTCTGTCCGGTTAAACCGATATTCAATCCCTTTTTGCCCTCTAACCTTTTCCGGTCTTAGTAGTCCCTTACTGATATACCTGGAAACAGTCCTTTTACTTTTGCCTAATATATTACAAGTTTCTTTAAATGTAAGATAGCTTTGTTGCATTAATTTATAATCCCTTCAAGCTCTGTTGCCCGCTTTCTTTCTTAATATCCGGTTTTCTGTAAGGGTCAATAACTCCTGGGGGTAACTTAACCGGTATTGGATCTGTAAATAAATCCTCTGCGGTCAATAATTGTATTTTGGGTATTTTTGTTATAATTGTCCCTTCCTGGTAACAATAATTAAAATTCCCTTCTGTGAATGCTTCTTCTATTATTCCCCTAGTATGCTTTTCCAGGCTAATAAAAATGCCAAAATCAGCATTTTGGCTCTGTATTGTTCCCTTTAAGTCTCTTACCATTCCTGGTGTTATATTGTGCCCACTTTTAACTGAAACAATGCCCTTCCCTACTTTTTCTTTTTTAGTATGGTCATAAAAATTTATTATTCCGTCTACTCCCTTGTCTCCTGTTCTTCCAGTAGGTGTTGCATTTAGTTTAGATACTGCCCATCTTTCAAAATCCGAATTGTTTCTCTCTGCTAATTTTCTTGCTGAATGAATATCTTTAGGTACTCCATAAACTTTAAAACATTCATTCTCTTTTATATTATTTTTTTCTAATCTTTTTGTAATAACATCTATTGCAAGGTATGTTATGTCAATTCCAATCCATGCCCTTCTTGTTTTTTCTGCTACTGCTATAGTAGTTCCACAACCGCAAAAAGGATCTAAAACTGTATCCCCTGGGTTACTGCTAGCTTTTATTATTCGCTCAAGTAATTTTTCTGGTTTTTGTGTAGGATATCCTACTAATTCCTTTCTGGATATTTGTCCCCCAGCCGGTATATCGTTCCACCAGTCTTCTGGTATTTTTCCTTCTATATATTTTTTTAATTCTTCCTGGCTTTTCTTTTGTTTTCCTTTAAATATACCAGCAGTGCCTTCTAACTGCTCCCTTCTTCTTAAAAAACTTTCACTATAAGGAACCTTGATATTTTTGGAATTAAAGTAAGGGTTTTTTCCTTTTGAATATCTAAATATAATATCGTGTTTTCGTGGAAAATCGTTTATTATTCTACTTGGACCTTTATAACACCATATAATTTCATTTCTATAATTTTTCACTTCAAACACCGCGTCCATTAATATTTTTAAATAATGACTTGCTGTGGGATCACAATGTAAATAAATGCTCCCGGTAGGTTTTAAGGTTCTTTTCATTTCCAATAACCTGGGTGCCATCATACACAAATAGGCCATTAAAGAGCATTGTTCTAAATATCCTCTCATTGCTTTCATTAAATCTATCAGTTTTTGATCCGGTGGTTCTGTGGTAATTGTTCCTGCAATGAGTTCGTTATATTCTTTGTCTGCCTCCGGCCCCCATTTCCAGGTGTCTTCAAAGGCTTGAATTTGAGAGGTGGCTCCCTTTATACCAAAGTCTTCTGGTTGAAATATTTGGTTATAATTTTTGCCACTTTGAAATGGTGGATCAAGGTATATTAAATCTATTGTTTCGTTTATGATATATTTCTTTAAAATATCCAAGTTATCTCCATAATAAAGTGTGTTCATTTCAATTAACCTCTTCTTTATCTTTATCAATCAATAACTGAAATTCCTGGAATATTCCCTGGATTGAAACTTTGAGATCATATCCTTTAGACATTCATTTTCTTTTCTAAATCGGTAATTATCCTTTGATAAAAGATCCATAATCCAATTTGAATAAACGCCCATTTTGCCTCCTGGAATGACCTAAATATGCCAAATAAAGCCTGTATTTCAAAAATTTAGTTCTCATGTGAAAAGTATATAGGTACAATTTAATCTCGATACAGCTTAAGCTACTTCGGTCTAATAATCAGGTCAAACCCCTTCTCCGGATCAATACCGTTCTCCTTCAAAACGGGCTTAGGCAGGTAGATGGTCGCATTGCCAATGAGTGCTTCATCTTTGGGTTTGAAGCGATATGTCCCCTTTGTTTCCTTGTCAACTATATACTCAATCTCTATGTTTTTTCCCATTTTTAATTCCTCCCGGGTTATGGATATTTTTCCTTACTTATTTCTATGTTGTTGCTTTGCTCTTGGTTGATTTCAATAAATTACTTAATTCCGGGATTCCCTTTTCGGATTTTACTCTTTCCGTATTAAGCAATCCTTTTTTGATATATCTGGTTGTGGTTCTTTTGGATTTGTCTAATTCCTGGCAAACTTTTTTTAGGGTCAAGTTATCTTTTGTCATTTAATATCCTTTTTATTATCTCTTTTTTTACTTATCTTTGTTCTTATAATCCCAACTAAATATATAAATCCAACAATCACAATTACAGTTATTACACTATTTAATAAACCACCCTGTACTGCTAATTCAACTGCTAACTCTTCTGGATTACCACCTTCACTTATTAGTTTTTGATAATGATTTTTTATTGTACCGATGATTATTTCTCTTAATATCGTAACTATAATACTTGCAGGTATATTTCGCTATACTTTACTTCTAAGTTACCAATTGTTTCTTTAAAGATTGAAAAAACTTTCTCTAGAATCATCATAGCGATATTCAATTTATCATCATTTGGTATATCATTGTTATCTCTATTTTGGTTTTACTATATTACTCAATTACTCACCTTCTGTTATTAGGTTCATTTCATAATCATAAACTTCGTAATTTTTTAATTCGTGTTCATCGTCAAAACTGAAATAAGAGGTTACCACTTCTTTAAAATTATTTGCCTGTATAGGAATATATTCCCAATTACTTGAATAATTATATTTTCCATTTTCTTTATAAACTGCTATAGCGTGACCCAGTGTAACCTCTTTAAAATATATAAATATTTGATAAGCTTTATATCCGTGGTAATTGGCTATATATGTCCCAAAAGTGCTAAAATCATCACAATCCCCTTTTTTTCTCTCCCATAAACGATCAGGGGCTGAGGGAGGTACTGTGTTTAATTCATACTCAAAATTATTCAGCATATAAGCACATATTTTTTGAGGTGTATCTAATTCCTTAACTACTACTAAAAATTCTGATTTTAAAATTTTATCTGACTTATACTTTATAATTAAGTTAATCTTATTATTCTCGCCCACTAGCATTAAATCTATTTTTGTGTTAGGAGTTGGCCATTGTGCCCAGTATGCTTCATCTCCTACACGGATAGCCGTTACCAAATCATTTGCAACTTCTAGCCCATACTTTCCAGGATATAACTCGGATTTCGGTTTTCCATACTTTTTGATAAAAATTTCTTTTAACTCTTTATATTCATTTATATAAAGGCTTTTATTATTATGTCCAATAAAAACACATTTAATATCATAAAGTTTATCGTTTAAAAACCTATAAGTACATACAAAATCTTTTCCGTTAATCGCTACATTATAATTCAATATTATATTATCTTCAAAATCTGGGTTCTTATCTTCTGTTTCTTTAACTTGTTTTCTGCTCATGCCCCAGTTTGTTTTTCTAAAATCATGTACTTGCTCCTTTGCTAAAATCGTTAAAAAAAGCGTGATAATAAATAATACAATTAGCCCCAAAAAAATAATACTTTTCTTTTTCATTCAAAACCTCTTTATTTTTAATAAAGTTTTCTAATTTTCAGTAATCTTTTTTACTTGCTATTTATATTTTTAATCTTTCCGGAATTAATCCACTCTTTTATTATCTCTCTTCTCTTTTCCTCTAGGACCAATTCAAGCATTTTTGAAGTTGTTCCTTTAATTCTTTCCTTATTTAACTGCACTTTCCAAAAATCAGGCAACCTGTTTTCTGTTTCTATTTTTATCTCTTCCTGGCTAATTTCGGTGTATCTTTTGGTGACAGAACTTTAACTAAAGTGTCAAGACGACTCGAAATGCATCAGATCTAGTAGCTTTCTATATGTCTCAACTTTTATTTTTATGCTCATGATAGTATTCTAACTGATATTTTTTTAACCGCTCTCTGTTATTATAGTAATACCTCTTAAAAGCCGCAATTCTTTCTTCTCTGTTTTTTCCATAATATTCTTTTTGTTTTTTACGAATTTTTTCTCTGTGTCTTTGGTAGTATCTTTTTAAGCTTGGTTTTCTTTGCTCATCAAGCTTTTCTTTATTTGCATGATAATATTTGGTGTGATATTCTCTTTTTTCTTCTTTGTTCATAAAAAATCTCTCTTAATCTTAATAAGATTTTAGATATTAACAGCTTCTATTCCTTTTTTTCTCTATTTAGTAATCCCTTCCTGACTGATTCTGGCTCAGAGTAATCTTTTTTCCATATTGCCTCCTGACTTAATTTGTAATAATTAATCAACCGGAACCAATTCAAACATTGCATCGAAAAAACTTCCAGCAGCAGCAAACTGTAATTTTTCCGGGTGTTCTTCTAAATATTTTTCAAATATTTTTACTATTTGTAACCCCGTCATGTCACGTGTTTTTTCTTCATGTTTTTTGGAGTATTCTGGAAATTCTAAACTTAAAACAAGAAAGAACATATCAGCAAGGCCTACAACATAAGCTTCCCTTTGCTCTGCTGGTGTCTCTAAATAATCAATTCCTCTTACAAAACATAAATATGTTTGTGCATTCAAACATAATCCATGGCTAAGCAATAACACAATCACCAAACTCAATAAAATTACTTTCCTTTTCATTTAATCCCTCTTTTTATTCTTATCTGCAAACAGTTTATATTCAAAAACAAAACAAAATATAAAATAGCCCATCCACACAAACCAGGTTTTACCCCAATCAAAAGGATCGTGAGTGTAAGTCCTATATCTAATTGGCGGTAAATTAACTAGTTCATCATAATCAGATTCAAGCTCCTTAATTACAGTTGTAACACCTACACTATTTGCAATCGCCAGGGCAATAAAGAAAACCATAATCGGTACAAAAATTGCCAAAATTATTCTTTGGTTCTTGTTCATTTTTTACCTTCCTTAAATCTATTTTCCTTATCAATCAACTGCTGATATTCCTGGTTTAGCCGATATTTAGAATACTCACCGAATAAAAATTTTTGAATCATATCTTTTAAAACTTCATTTTCTTTTCTGTATTCGTAATTTTCTTTTGATAGTTGGTACATGATAAAGTTTGTATAAGGTCCTCCCATAATGCCCTCTGGAATATACAAAAATTATGATTTTTTCTCATTTCTTTTTTCTCTTATTAATAAGCCTATAGCTATCAAAATAGCACCTAAAGTTAATAATATTATTGTTTCCGGCTCATAGTAGTAATATGTGGCTATTGGATATGTTCTTATCTCTGATATTCCTTGAGACATTTCTCTAGCTCTTGTCATGAAAGGTATACCAATTCCGGCATGATACTTACTGCTAAAATTAACTAAATTATAAGTGAATATTCCTGTACCTGTTAACAATACAATATTATTCACTATCAAAATAAGGTATTCTTTTATGACTCTACAACCTCCCATATTATCTCCTGAAGTAGCTTAAATCTATCAAAACAAAGCCCGTATTTCAATAATTTTATTATCATTAGTTTTATTATTTATCTACAAACAAACCCTTTTTTCTATGCTGTTTATTTCTTTCTAGTAAATACCGATTTATCTCTTTGTAACTGCGTTGGACCTGTAGAATGTAAATAAACATTGTTCCGGATCTGTGATGGTTGCTTTCTTGAAAAAATACTGGATTGCTTTTCTTGCTGCCTGGTTGATTTTAATCTTTTATTATTTCTTGGTCTTCTGTTCCCTGATATGGATGTAGTCTACAATATTGCCCTGTCTGTCTAAGACATCATTTGATCTTAATTGTAGCAAATCATT
>CAZAJW010000355.1:0-4633 GCA_964485485.1 uncultured Atribacterota bacterium
AGTTTAAATGGATTGATTCTGGTAATATTTTCTTTTATTTTTCTTTCCGAACCACTTACAGTAACTAAGATTATTGGTGTAATTTTAATGATAGTAGGGGTCTCACTGCTTAAAAATATAAGGAATCCATTTTATTCAATTCAATATATTATTCAGGATATTCCCAGTCGAATGATGTTCTTAGCGGTTACTAGTCAATGCCTGGGAAGGATTATTGATAAATATTATCTTCCCAATGTTCATCCCATAACATATTCTACAATATTATACTTTTTTATTGCTTTTAATTTATTGGTAATATTGCTGATTAGGGTTAAGATCAAGACTATAATAGAAGTATTTAAAAAAAAGCCGATATTATCTATAACCAGTGGTTTGGTAAATGCTTTTTCATATCTATTTTTATTGTTTGCCATGCAGCAGATTGATTTAAGCCTTGCTGAACCGCTGACTAATCTTTCTCTTATTCTAACTTTATTATTTTCGTTGTTACTTTTTAAGGAAAATATAATGGAGAAATTACCCGGTTCCATCCTTATTCTTCTAGGAGGATGGTTTCTATATTTGAATTTTTGATTGAATTGCATTATATGTTATGCTTAAAAGAGTAAATAAAAAAATTGGGCATAAATCGATTAATTTGCCTTATATTAAAAGTGGAAAGGAAAAATGTTTTGGAAAAAAAGAGTAATCATCAACACAAACTTAATATTAGAGCAGCCGAATTAGCAGATGTACCTGTAATATTGGCATTGATTAAAGAATTAGCTGTTTATGAAAAACTGACCGATCATGTTGTAACAAACGAGGATGCAATTAGAGAAACATTATTTGGGGAAAAGTCCTATGCAGAAGCGCTGTTAGCTATTTGGGAAGGAGAGCCAGCCGGTATGGTTATTTTTTTCCATAATTATTCAACCTTTCTGGGGAAACCCGGTTTCTATATTGAAGACCTCTATGTAAAAGAATCCTTCAGGGGATTAGGAATTGGTAAAGAATTATTATTACGATGTGTTCGGTTAGCCAGGGAAAGGGATTGTGGAAGAATGGAATGGTTGGTTCTGAATTGGAATCCTGCCAGGAAATTTTATGAAAAATTAGGTGCTTATCCTTTGGAGGAATGGACTGTTTATCGCATGGATAAAAAGGCTATGGATAAACTTATTTAACCTTGAAAAAGAAGAATAGAAATTATCTGACAATTTTTCCCTGAACTCCAAAAAAGGCAGAACAAAAAGTAACCAAGAAAAGATTAAACATCTTTTAGGTGTTCTTAAAGCCACTCGCTAGGTGGGAGTAATATTCAATTAATGAATCTATGTTGGTTTTATGCTAAATCAGTATTATAAAAACTTTACACCCTGGTATTTTTCCATTTTCCCTGTTTGTAATATATTAAAATTACCAGTAATTCAATAAACTCAGCTAACAAAAATCCTGTCCAAATGTAAGTAATAGAAAGATGAAATACATAGACTATCAGGGCAGAATAAGGAATCTGGAAGAACCAGCGTGATGCGATACCGGACATAAGATAGGGAAAGTTGTAACCGGAGCCGGAAAAAACAGTATTTAGCCCCATAGAAAGAGCAATAGCAATAAAACTAGGAGCAATTATATAAATCATGTTTTTCCCTATCTCAACTACTTGATTATTATTGACAAATAGTCTAATAATCTGTTCAGGGAAGATCACTGTAACAGCAGCTATAATGCCGGTAATAATACTACCCAGAAATGCGGTCCATAGGGCGGTTTGATGAGTACGGTTAATTTGGTCGGCACCAAGATTTTGACCGGCTACTGCACTTCCTCCCATAGCCAAACCCAATAGTGGGAGAAAAACTACGTTAAACAAGCGCATTCCAATACCAAAAGTGGCTAATGCATGAGTGCCGTAAAAGGAAACAAACTTCAAGAGCAGGAATTGACTTCCCTGCCGAAAAAACATTTCTAATCCAGAGGGAAGGCCAATAATAATAAGTTTTTTAACGTTTTTTTTATTTAAGTGGAATAAGCCTGAGAAGGATATTTTTACATAGCTTTTTCCTGTAAGAAGAAGAAACAGGCCAATTGAAAATGCTATGAAGGTTGAGAAAACAGTAGCGATAGCTGCTCCTTGGATTCCCCATCCCAATCCTGGGAGGGAAGTGCCCGGAATTGTTTTAAACATAAAAATCGGGTCCAGGATAATATTTAAAAGCGCAGTAAAGGTCATAATAATCATAGGGTGCCGAGCATCACCGGTACAGCGCATTGCAGTATTAACACTGAAGGAAGAAAACATAAAGGGGAGAAAAAGAGAACGGATAATTCCATAATCGAGAATATGTTTAATAACTGTAGAATCATCAGTGTAAAATAAGCTAAGCGGCTTTAAAATTATAATAAGGATTATTGCCATAACAGCTGATACTATCATTTTAAATAAAATAGATTGTTCAATCATTTCTTTTGTCTTATCAGTTTGACCAGCTCCATAACTTTGTGAAATAAGAGAAACTGAACTAATTCCTATAATCTCATTAAAAATGTCTGCAATCCAAAAAATTGTGCTGAATATAGCTACACCCGCTACTGCTTGGGCAGATATTTTCCCTATCCAGATCATATCAATAAAATCATAGAGAGTTTGAGCAAAAAAGCCAAACATAGTAGGGATAGATACTATAAGCAGATTTTTAGCAATATTTCCTTTGGTTAGGTCTCTTTTGACAATTTTTTGCATAGTCACTTTATTTTTCTTTGGAATGATTGAATACTTCTATATATAGATAATTATATTATATTGTTTTTTTGTAGAGAAAGTAAAATATTTATATGATATAATAAAATAATTATTAATCACTGTTGACTAAAAGTATGAGCTTCTTACTTTTCATTTTAAAGAAAAATTATTATAATTAATATAAATATAATAGTAAATACCTTTAAAAGAAGGATTTCATGCTTATTTTGTCGTAGTAACTATAAGAATAGGTTTTTGTTGTAGTAAAATAAAGCTTCTTAAACCATTTTATAACATTGAAAGTTCAAAACATTCCTGTACTAGTACTGCTAGATAAATATTTTTTCTGTGTACGTGTAAATAAATATCTTCAGGAGTAGAAATGGCTTTTCTCTTAATTTTGGATAGAGAACACAAGACTTTGTGGGTAAAAAACAAGAATAGAATTGATAATAATCATTGGTTTTTGCCGGAAGTGGAAGATCCTGTTAACAAGCCATCTAACCGCCTGAATGTAGAACTTTTAGCTAAACAGGCATTTATCCCCTTAAAATCAAGTCTGATAGGTAAAAAAAATCTTTTAGATATATCTCATAATGATCAGGTAATTTATCTTTTTTTATGTCCCGGGAAAGAGGCATCTGAAATATTGTTTGATTTAACCAAGTATCGGGATATTCAATGGACTCCTATAAATTGCATTAAAGAAACTGATAATTTCTCCGGTCTTTCCGGAAAATCAGTTATTCAGACCTATCACGATATTTTGTTAAATGGGTTTACGGTAACGAAGCGCAACTTTCATATTGTTAAAAATAGCCATGGGAAAAAGGAAACCGATGATTATAATAAGGCAATACTTCAGGGCAAAAAAAGAATACTTATAGAACTCAAGAATCAATATTCTTTATACCACCAGAGTATTCCCCAAGTTGGAGATTATGCATTTTTGAATAGTTGGAAAGGAATTCCTGTTGCGGTATTAGAAATTACCGCGGTTAACGTTGAGCCGTTTGAGAAGATTAATGAAGTTGTCAGCCAGATGGGTAGCAGTGAAGATCTATTTTCTGAAGATAGAGAAAAAAAATATCAAAAGTTTTTCAGCTCCTGGTGTAAGAACCATAATCAGAAATTCTCCCATAGCAAAGAAGTAGTTCTGTCTCAATTTAAAGTCATCCGGCAGTTTAAAGAGTCAAAAATGGACCATTTAAGAATTCCTTAGCTTTCGCAAATTCTCAGTTCAAGGGAATGTCCTTGTTGACTGGGGTAAGGTCCATTTCCTTATTGGCTGGGACAGGGACTTAACCCTTGATAGATAGTGTGGATTGAATAGTTTAGTAATCTTTTAATTCTTATTAATATAATAAGTTGACATTGTTTTTTGGGGGTGTTAATATTTTTCTTAATATATAGACAGTTTTTTTACTGATAAATCTATATTGCTAATAAAAATATTTAAAATGAAAATACTTTTTTTACAAAGGAGGTGGTTACTGTTATCTATTGAACGATATTTGTTTTTTTTAGAATTAAGGAGAAGTGAAAAGATTAATAAATTGAAAGGAGAAAAAAAGAAATGAAAAATAAAGGATTACTAATCCTGGCATTGACAGTTATTCTCACTTTAGGAATGGCTATGTCAGGTATGGCTCAAGAAAAAGTTTTAGTTTTTGGCAGCAGCGGAGATGCCGTTCGTTTGGACCCGGCAGATGTAACAGATGGTGAATCCATACAGAGAATGGATAATATCTTTGAAGGATTGGTGGAATATGAAGAGGGTTCTACTGAAATTAAACCATGTCTTGCAGAATCCTGGGATATTTCTGAGGATGGTACCGAAATTGTCTTTCATTTAAGAAAAGGTGTTAAGTTCCATGACGGGACTGATTTTAATGCTGATGCAGT
>CAZAJW010000356.1:0-2984 GCA_964485485.1 uncultured Atribacterota bacterium
CCGAACAGCTTTTCATATTGGTATAATTACAGTTACCTTATCCATGATTATCGGTGTTGTGAGCGGCTCTATTGCTGCTTATTTTGGAGGGTGGATTGATGAATTGTTGATGCGTGTTACTGATATTTTTTTGTCTATTCCTTTTTTGGTTGCCGCTATGGTCTTAACCACGATTCTGGGAAGAGGTTTGGACAAGGTAATGATTGCCCTGGTCTTTTTTGGCTGGATGGGTTATGCAAGGGTAATCAGGGGTAGTATTTTGTGTGCAAAAGAAGATGTTTATGTGACAGCTGCCAGGGCGCTGGGAGTCAAAGATTACAATATTATTGTACGGCATTTATTACCTAATACTATTTTCCCGGTAATGGTGCAGGCCAGCATGAATATCGGTTCTATGGTAATTACCGCAGCTGCCTTGAGTTTTTTAGGAGTGGGAGCACCACTTGGATATGCTGATTGGGGACAGATGGTCAGCTTTGCCCGTAACTGGATTATTGGATCTCCTGGTAATGCGGGAGAATTTTGGTATGCAGTATTTTTCCCAGCAATATTTATTGTGTTATTTGTCCTTGCCTGGAATTTAGTGGGAGACACCTTGAGAGATATTTTAGATCCCCGTTTGAGAGGTGAGCTCTAATGCAAAATGATAAGAATAAAATATTACAGGTTAAAGACCTGAAAACATATTTTTTTACTGAAAATGGAATTGTGAAAGCGGTTGATGGTGTTGATTTTGAGGTATATCAGGGCGAAACTCTCGGATTGGTTGGTGAATCTGGCTGTGGAAAGAGTGTTACTGCTTTCTCTATTGTAAAATTACTTGATTATCCAGGCAAAATAGTAGATGGACAGGTTTTCTTTAGAGGAGAAGATCTGCTTAAAAAAAACGAAAAACAAATGCGTAAAATCAGGGGAAAAGAGATTTCCTTGATTTTTCAGGAACCTATGACTTCTTTAAATCCGGTTTTTACTATCGGGTTCCAAATTACTGAAGCATTAAAAGTTCATTACAAAATAAGCAAGCAAAAAGCTCAGGAAAAAGCAGTTCACCTTTTGGAAAAAGTGGGGATTCCAATTCCGGAACAACGAATTAACGAATATCCACATCAATTAAGCGGTGGTATGAGACAAAGGGCTATGATTGCTATGGCTTTAGCTTGTGACCCGGCTTTATTGATAGCTGATGAACCAACTACATCATTGGATGTGACGATACAAGCACAGATATTGGAATTAATGAAAGCCCTCTTAAAAGAATTTAACAGTTCATTGATTATGATAACACATGATTTAGGGGTTATTGCCGAGATAGCAGATCGCATTGCAGTTATGTATGCCGGGAAAATTGTTGAATATACAGATACCCGCTCAATATTTTATAACCCATTTCACCCTTACACCTATGGTTTGCTTACATCTATTCCGAGGTTGGACATGGATATTGAAAAATTGGATTCTATTCCCGGTTTGGTTCCCGATCCATTGCATTTTCCTGAAGGTTGCAAATTTCACCCCCGTTGTCCCTTTGCTACTGCTAAATGTCGAAAAGAAGAACCTCTCTTGAAGGAAGTAGAAAATAAACATATGGTTAGATGCTGGCATTTCGAAAAAGTAAAAGAAGAAGCAAAAAAGATTGCTTTTACCGGGAGGTTGGCATTAAGTGAATAATCAGCTAATCAGCATTAAGAATTTAGTTAAATATTTCCCAATAAAAAAAGGCGTCTTCAGGAATACAGTAGGTTGGGTGAAAGCCGTTGATGATGTCAGTTTTAATATTTACAGTGGAGAAACTCTGGGATTGGTAGGGGAATCTGGTTGCGGAAAATCGACCACTGCCATGACAATACTCCGCCTGGAAGAACCTACCAGTGGTGATATTATCTACCAGGGTAAAAATCTTGCCAAAATCAGCAAAAATCATATGAGAAAATATCGAAAAGATTTGCAGATTATCTTTCAAGATCCCTACAGCTCGCTTGACCCCAGAATGAAGATAAAAGATATTATTGCTGAAGGATTGGCAGCTCATCATATGTTAAATAAGAAAAAAAGATATAATAAAGTGGCAGAAATCCTGGAGCGGGTTGGGATAGTTCCCGAATATATGGAACGCTTCCCTCATGAATTCAGTGGTGGGCAGAGGCAAAGAATTGGAATTGCTCGTGCTTTAGCCCTGGACCCAAAGATAATTATCTGTGATGAAGCTGTTTCTGCGCTGGATGTTTCGATTCGTTCACAAATTATTAATTTATTTAAGGAATTGCAAAGAGAATTTCATTTAACCTATCTTTTTATTGCTCATGACCTGAGTGTTATTAAATATATTAGTGACCGGGTAGCGGTAATGTATTTGGGGAAAATTGTTGAAATTGCACCAAAAGATATTTTTTTTCAGAATACTTTACACCCTTATGCCCGGGCTCTTGTTTCTGCTGTCCCGGTTCCCAATCCTGATTTTAAAAAGAAACGCATCATTTTAAAGGGAGATGTTCCCAGTCCGGCCAATCCGCCCGAGGGTTGTCGCTTTCATCCTAGATGTTCTAAGGCAATGGATGTTTGTTCCAAGAAAGAACCATTGTTAAAAGAAATAGAAAAAAATCATTTCGTAGCCTGTCATCTATATTAAAATAGTTTTACCAAAAAAAAATTAAGATAAGCTAGATGACAATTTTTTATCTGAAGTCCAAAGTTAGAAGTTATATTGCTTAGAAATATTCAGTTAAAATTTAAGAAAAAAACAGAAAAAAATTAACCAAGAAAAAGTAAAACCTCTTTTAAAGGTTCTTAAAGCCACCCGCTATGCGAGTGTGATATTTACTTATACTAGTACTAGTCCCCAATTTAGTAATTTCAAATTGTGAATCTTGATATTTTATGTTAAAATGATTTTCGAACAAATAATTTCGAGCGCCCGTAGCTCAATGGATAGAGCAGGGGCTTCCTAAGCCCCGTGTTGGAAGTTCGACTCTTCTCGGGCGCTCCAT
>CAZAJW010000357.1:0-1639 GCA_964485485.1 uncultured Atribacterota bacterium
TTTCGGTTTTCAGGCAGTTGGTTATCTGGCAGCAGCGATTTATCTGGGAGGACTGTTTGCTATGATGTGGGGAAGAAAAGTTAGTAATAATTAAAAACCCCGGGTCTGTCCTTTCCAGGGAGGTTTTTCCCCTTCCTGGTATTCCTCTATTCCAGGACCACCAAGTTGATTCAATCGCCAAATGCCATAGATATAACTGGCAATCAACACAAACAGAGTCACCGGCCACCCTAATAAAATATTGACCCAGGCTATTTTAGATATATCACCGATTTGCAATAGTGAAATTTGTATTAATAAACGTATCAGAATCAATGTAGTCCAAAACCAGGTTACTTCGCGATAAGCTGGTTTGACATCCTTACGCCAATACCATTTCAGAGGCCATCCTCGGCTCAAATGACTTGCCCAGGCAGCCAGAGGCTTGCCCGCAAGTATGCTTGCCAGGGCTAACAATAATAATAAGGAACTGCTTAGGACTGGTCCGATAAAATAAAGGGCAGGATTTCGGGTTAGGTAAGCCAGGCCGGAAGCCAACGAAACACCCGCTAAACCACCTAAGGCATATTTCCAGTTTTGCTTGCGAACAAAGCGCATTATTGAAAAAAGTATTGCAAATCCCAAAGAAATAATAACAGCCATATCCAGACCTGATACACTATTAATCAAAACAAAAATTAATGGTGGCAATATGGCGTCTAGAGTTTTGCCGGAAATTACTGAATTAATCTCTTCTAATATTTCTTTTCTTTTTACCATCATTCATTTTTCTCTAATTTTTCTTTTTGATCTACTTGCTTTTATTAAATTTTACACTAAAAACAGCTAAGCCTTGAAAATCTGGTTTTATTTGCAATTTTAACATATCTTTTGATTTTTTGCCTGCATCTTGCCTGCACCTATTGTATATCGGTTGAAGCTAAAAAAATACCGGAAAAGATAATTAGGGCGGGTTAAATTATGATAAAATAAAACATGAGATACTAATTTTTTTCTATTCTAAATTGGAAGAAAGGAATAAAATGCCTTGGCAGAATTAAATAATATGAAACTTAGACAAAAAATAGCAGATCTACTTTCAAAAGAAAAACTAGCTGTTCTTGCTACCTGGGATGAAAAACAACCTTATAGCACACTTGTTGCCTATATCTTTACCGAAGATCTTAAATCTATCCTTTTTGCCACCAGAAAAGATACCAAAAAATATCAGAATATTACTAAATATCCTTATGTTTCCCTGCTTATAGATAACCGGACAAATGACAAAAAAGATTTCAAAGATGCTGTTGCATTAACTGTAAGCGCAAAAGCAAAACCAATTGAAAAACTAGCATACTTAAATCTTTATCTCAATCGCTTTCCTGATTTGAAAGAATTTCTGGAAGATCCTCAAACAACTCTTATTCACTTAGAAATTCAGCAATATATTTATGTTCAGAGATTTCAAGAAGTATTAGAATTAAAAATGAACTGATGAATCTGGGCTAACCGCAAATCGATAGGGAGAGTTTTTTAACCCTCCCTATGCCAGCTATAAGGTAACAGTTGGGGGTATCATTACGGAATCAATCACATGGATGACTCCATTACTGCATTCAATATCAGTTGTAGTAATCGTAGCTCCATCTATTTGTACTGT